>JAAZOE010000110.1 GCA_012797915.1 Candidatus Zixiibacteriota bacterium
AAAGGACCATGCTTCTTGCAGAATGGAGGCATTCGTAAATCATTGACTGGCGGCAGGTCACAATTCCGACTTCGTCGGAATTAAGACCTGCCGCAACCGTTTCCATAGGTTTTTCAACAGGCCCGCCAGGCGGGAATCCATCTTCCGAAGGTGTACGGATGGACCACCGCCTTCGCAGGGGTGACAAATTGGTGGAGAAGGGAAATAAACCGATAGTGCCCGCTCGTAGGCGGTCTCAGATATGCAGGAGTTCGCCGTATTACCATACCCGTCTTCCGGTTGCGGCAAAATGGGTTCGATTGGTTATTTTTTGATGGGGACCCGATTCTCCGGCCCTGAATGGCAGGGCGGGAGGCCAATCCACCCTCAAGGCAAAAGCCTGAGGGTGCCACCCGAAGACGGGCGTACGAGTAGAGACAGGAAGAAGTGCCCATATATATGGCGCCGGACTGTACTTTACCACCAACTCGGTGTTGATTTGGAAAGTTGTCGATCGCCAAGGCGTTCGACCCACGCAACTGCGAGGTCGATACAAGGGTATGCGGCGGTGATGGTTCTCAGACATCATCACTTGGACCCACCCGGCAGTTCCCGCCGGAGGCGGGAATTCTGGGTGGGGCACCCCGGTTGACGGGCACCATGGAAAAATCCACCCGGAGGTTCCCGCCGGAGGCGGAAATTCATCGCGGTCCCAATCTGCCGGGCTCAGTCTTTGTACCTGCGCGGGAGCTTGCGGCTGGCATCGGGGCTGTAATACTGGGGGAATTGTTCCGGAGGGTACTGCTCCTGTACCTGAAAAAACCGCTGCATCAGGGCGGCGACGGCCTCATTGATGTTTTTCTCCCGCCCGGTTCTCATATCCTCCATGAGCAGCGCCCCGCAATGAATCACCGCCCGAATCTTCAAATCCTCGATGGTGAGGTTGAATTCCGGCATGAAATTCGGACAAACATGACCGTATGTCGGGCAGCTGCGCGGGTCGCCGATGATGAGCGGCATTCCCTCAATATCCCGTTTGGGGTCTTTGCTGTACTCGTAGGAGCAATTTCTGCCCTCGTTGCAGGGAGAAGGAAAATGCTTTTTCCCGCCGAATAGTCCCATGATTTCCTCCCGGTATGGCTTTCATCGTCAGCTTCTATTCTGGTGCGCATAACGTCGATACGCCGTCACAAATACATGGTGACGCCGCGGGTCCGAGGCGCCGGGCGGTCACGTATGGAGTATCGCCAGTTTCGAAAATATATTATTGGGCAGTGTCGATTTTATATCACATTCGGCAGGGAGATCGAATTAGGGACGAATCGGGGCCGAGCTGGTTTGGACGGGAAGAGTTCCAGGAGGCTTCACCATATCCGCCCGCCAATCCTTGCCACTGGTAACTCTTTGCCTACTAAGGAATCTGCGGTCTATGGCAAACGTGGGAAAGGAAGGGCGAATTCGTTTCTCCGCAACTTCAAGGAGGGCTTGCGGTATCGAAAAGGAAAAGAATCTGAAGAAAAATAGTTGTATGTTTAAACGCCATTTGCCCGTAACTTGTATCGAATATGCATCTATTGACTTGGGAAAACCAACAAAAGGTTTGGATGGATCATCATCGCCTCCTTCGTTCGTTGCCCACGTGCCCAGAGACAAGCGTGTGATTCGGATTATTGAATCGCCTTGTTTTCACTCGTATCCGGCTCCGGCCCCGGCCAGAAAAGGTTTATCATGCCCCACGCTTCGAGACTGAAACCGCTGACCATCGGCGACGTCACTGCCGCGGTGCCGATCATCCAGGGAGGCATGGGGGTCGGCATATCGCTGGCGGGACTGGCCTCGGCCGTAGCCAACGAGGGGGCGATCGGCGTCATCGCCGCCGCCGGCATCGGTATGAACGAGCCGGACTTCTTCTCCAATTTTTTGGAGGCCAATATTCGCGCCCTGCGCCGCGAGATTCGCAAGGCCCGTTCGTTGACCAAGGGTATTCTCGGCCTGAACGTCATGATGGCCAACTCCAATCACGACGATCTGTTCCGCACGGCGTTCGAGGAAGGGATCGACATCATCTTCTCCGGTGCGGGCCTGCCTTTGAATTTACCGGAATACCGGACCCCCGGATCGCGCACGAAACTGGCGCCGATCGTCTCCTCGGCCCGCGCGGCCGGGCTGATCTGCAAACGCTGGTTGCGCAAATATGACTGCCTGCCGGATGCGGTCGTGGTTGAAGGCCCCAAGGCGGGCGGCCATCTCGGCTTTTCCGAGGAACAGATATTCGATCCCGCCTATGCCCTGGAAGCGTTGATCCCCGCCGTGGTCAGGGAAGTCGATGCCTATGCCGCCGCCTATGGCCGACCGATCCCGGTCATCGCGGCCGGGGGGATCTACACCGGGCGGGATATCCGGACGTTCACCGGGCTGGGAGCCGCCGGGGTACAGATGGGGACCCGCTTCGTGGCCACCTATGAGTGCGACGCCGACGCCTCCTTCAAGCAAATGTATGTCGACACGGGGCCGGAAGGCATCGTCATCATCAAAAGCCCGGTGGGGATGCCCGGACGGGCGATCCGCAACCAGTATCTCGATGACGTCGGTGCAGGGATGAAGAAACCATACAAGTGTCCCTATCACTGCATTTCGACATGCGATTATACCAACTCGCCGTACTGTATCGCCCATGCCCTGATCTCCGCCAAGAAAGGCCGTTTCCAAAGCGGTTTCGCCTTCGCCGGGGCCAATGCCTACCGCGTGACTGAAATCGTCTCGGTGAAGAAGCTGATCGCCGAGCTGGCGGCCGATTATGAAATGGCGGCGGTGAGCGCCACCGTGAGACCCGCCATCAATCCGATTTAAAGGAATGTCGGGGTTCTCTCCGCCACAGGCGGATCGGAACGCCGACCGACGCGGCGCCATATTGATTTCGGGTCATATGTGGTGCGTGATCGATAGATGTGCATGCGGTCGTGATGCATCTCAGGCATGGTCATGCGGACCCACCCGTCAGTTCCCGCCGGAGGCGGGAATTGTGGGTAGGGTACCCCGTTGTCCTGACCTCTCGATAGAATAAAAATGATCCGGGGGGGGCCACTTCCCGCTTGACTTCTCCCATAGCGGGTGCGGTATGGCGTTCGACGGGATATCATGGAATCCCGGCCCGAAGGGGCGTATTGAAAAAGTCCCGGTGCCCGGCAGATGTCCAGAGGTTGTCCCATAAGATGCGGCGATGTGCCCCTGGAGATTGCCTTCCCGGAAATCGCACATATCATCACATTGTAAGCCATTGAAAGACTGCAGGGTCATCGCCGCCGCCGCAGAAGCGCCGTCGGCTAAGGACCCTGCA
>JAAZOE010000111.1 GCA_012797915.1 Candidatus Zixiibacteriota bacterium
GAAACCCTCGACGACACCGGCAAGAAAATCACCAAGGGAATCCTGGGGGTTCGGCCTGAGGTGGAATACAAACAATGGTCGCTGCTGGGCGCCGCCGGGCGGGGGTTGACCGAATCGGTTGATTTTGTCCGCAAAATGGTCCTCTTCGTACGCGACCTGATTTCCTTCAAGATATCGCCGAAATTGATCGGTGGGCCGGTGTTTATCGTCCAGGTGGCCGGCCAGACGGCCGAAATGGGCTGGTCGGCGCTTCTCTATTTCATGGCCTTTCTGTCGGTCAATCTGACCGTCATCAACCTTCTGCCGATTCCGATTCTCGACGGCGGACATATTCTGTTTCTGATCGTGGAAAAAATCAAAGGTTCCCCCATGACTATCGGCCAGCGGACCGCCGCCCTGAAAATCGGGCTGGTGTTCCTGTTGTTGGTAATCGTCATGGTGACCTATAATGATATCATGAGATTCATCACCGGGTAAGGCAACCGGACCGCGGAGGTCGTGTGGATAAGAAAATCGTCGCCGGATCATACGGATACCTCAAGGCCCTTTTCTGGGCGGTGTTGCTGGCGTTTCTGGTCAAAGCCTCGCTGGCCGAGGCTTATCGGGTGCCGTCATCCTCCATGGAAGACACCCTGCTCATCGGCGATTTCGTCCTGTCCAACAAACTGCTGTTCGGCGGCCGGATTCCGTTCGTCGGCTGGCGCCTGCCGGAAATTCGTCAACCCCGCCAGGGTGACATCATCACCTTCAAGTGGCCGGGAGATCACAAAACCGATTACGTCAAACGGTGCGTTGCGGTCGCCGGGCAGGTGGTCGAAATACGGGATAAGGTCTTGTATGTCGATGGGAAGGTTTTCCCCGAACCGGAACACGGGAAGTATGTCGAGAAGGACCAGCCGCTGGATAAAAGCGACCGCCGCGACTACTTCGGGCCGTATACTGTTCCCGCCGGGACGGTCTTCGCCATGGGGGATAACCGCGACAACAGCTACGATTCCCGCTATTGGGGTCCGGTGCCGCTGGAACTGATCGAGGGGAAAGTGATGGCGATTCAATGGTCGATCGCTCCCGATGACAAGGCCCCGCAGATAGACCCGGCGCGTTTTGCCACCATCCCGACCACGGTCTGGCATTCGGTCACGCATTTCCTCGGGCGAATCCGCTGGAACCGCACGGCCCGGGGAGTGAGCTGAATCGAGCCTCGGTTTTTTTCTTTTGCTTCTCGAAAACCAACCATATATTGGCCCCGATACGGCTTTGGAATAATCGACAGCGGGAGGTCGTTTGGCCAAGAAAGCGCAACCCGGGGTATTCGAATTCCTGAAATCACTGGTCATCGCCCTGATTCTGGCGATCATCATCAAAACCTCGATCGTCGAAGCGTACAAAATCCCCTCTTCTTCCATGGAAGACACCCTGCTGATCGGCGATTTCATCCTGGCCAACAAATTCCTCTATGGCGCCCGTCTGCCGCTGCTTAACTGGCGGTTCCCGGCCATCCGCGATCCCAAACCGGGAGATGTGATCATCTTCAAATATCCGGTTGACCGTCGGACCGACTATATCAAACGGTGCGTGGCGGTTGCCGGGCAGGAAGTGGCCCTGCGGGACAAGGTCCTATACGTCGACAATAAGCGTTTCCCCGACGCCCCGACCGGCAAATACACCGAGAAACTGGAGGGGGCCAA
>JAAZOE010000016.1 GCA_012797915.1 Candidatus Zixiibacteriota bacterium
ACGCCGGCCACATCGCTCTGTAATTCCGTCGGCGTGCCGGGCCCCGAAATATCGCTGCGCAGGATGACCTGCGTGAGATGCTTGTCGGAGGCGAAGGGATTGGCGATACCGACCATCAGGATCGGGACCCCGGTTTGGCCGGGGTAGGCGGTGACCGCTCCCAGCGGAATGGAAGATGCCAGCAGGGCTTCGACCGTGATGGTCCCGGTGCTCCCGGTGATGGAGTCGATATCACTTCGGGCGGTAACGGAGCCATACCCCGGGGCGATCGCCGTAAATAGGCCGAGGGAATCGATGGCGCCGATGCCGCCGTTGACGCTCCAGGTCAGATTCCCCACATCGGTGAGATTGAAAGCCGCATCATATCCCTGGGCGGTGAAGGCCAGCGTTTCTCCGATCTGAAGCGTCCCTTCATCCGGCGCTACAACCAGTTGTTGCAGGGCTCCGGCCGATACGGTCACCAAGCCGTTGGTGTCGACGACATCATAGATGGCGCTTCGGATCGCAATCCGTCCGGTTCCCACCCCGGTGGCCAGGAACGCCCCGAGAGAATTGATATCGCCGATGTCGCCGATCACTTCCCAGGACAGGCTCCCGGTCGAGGTGGGATTCCCGAGATAATCGACTCCCGTAGCCGTGAAAATGAGACCGTCATCAATGGTCAGGGCGGCGGTATCGGGTGAAATGGTCAGTTGCGTCAATCGACCGGCGGTCACCTGCAGATACGCGCTGGTATCGATTGGGCCGAGATCGGAAACGGCGATCACCCGGGTGACGCCGATCGCTGTCGGATGAAATATCCCCGATGGATTTATGGTTCCAAGGGGATCCATTACCGACCAGGTGATGTCTCCCGCCGGACAGACGTTGTCGTTGTGATCGTATCCCACGGCCGCGAAGGTCAGGGAGGAATCGGCGGAGATAATGGCGGAGTCCGGCTGCACGGCGATACGATAGACGGCCCCCGCCGTTACGACTACCGGATCGGCTGTATCGGCCAGGCCGGCGCCGGAGCAGATCACTTTACCGCCGCCGACCGCGGTGGGCGTAAATAATCCGCCGGCGGCAATGGTCCCGATCCCCCCCAGCACCATCCATGTCGGCAAAATCTGGGGATCGGCCTCGTTGCCGTCGGCATCAAGCGACTGACAGGAAAACTGGAGGGAGTCGTCGGCGGAAACGGTATCGGCCGGGGGCGATATCACGACACTGGCGGGGAGTCCCGGAAGACAGGTCACGGTTCCGGTTGAATCCAACTTTCCGGAAAGCGCCGTGGCCACGATGATCCCGGTTCCCGGTCGTTGCAGCGTCAGCTGGCACCAGGCTCCGGAGACGGGATTCACCGACCCGATGGAGTCGCCTTCGACCAGCGACCAGGTCGCCGGCACATCGCCGATCAGGCTGTTGGCAAAGGTATATCCGCGCGCATAAAGACGGAGACTGTCATTATCCGTGGTCAGACACGTGTCGTCGATAGGTGTTCCGTCGTATCGTTCGATCCGGATATGATGAAGTTCGTTGGATAAGGTCACATCCACCCTGCCGGAATCGGTTTCGCCATTGGCTGTGCCCTGGACGAAGAAGTCCCCCAGAACCCAGCCGGATGTATACAAGCCCCCGGATGTAATCGATCCGGTCGCATCGGTAGTCGTCCATGCGGCCGAATCGGTGTAATCGGCGACGAAGTTGGAATCGGCGTCATACCCGTAGGCGGCGTATTGGTAGGATGACATCTGTTTGACGATATTCTCCGACGGCAGGACATCGATAAAGGCCATTGCGCCGGCAACCACCGCGATCGTGTCCGAATGCCCGGTGACGCCCAAATCGCTGGCGACGCTGATCAATCCTCTGCCGATGCGCCCGGCGGAGAACAAACCGGTCTGATTGATGGTCCCGATCCCTCCAGTAACCGACCATGTCAATTCGCCCAGATCGGTGACGGCGTTGCCGTTATCATCCAAACCGCCGGCCGTAAACTGGACAGTGGAATCGGCGGAGACGGTATCCGGTTGCGGCGAAACCTCCAGAGCCGCCAGACTCCCCGGAACGACGGCGAATGAGGCCGTACTGTCGGCAATACCGCCGATGTCGGAGACGACGCGGACCCGCCCGGTTCCCACGCTTTGGGGGGTGAATAACCCGGCGCTGTCGATGGCGCCGTCGGAGAAGGTGTGCGACCAGGTCAGATTTCCGGGGCTGGCCGCGTACCCGTCTTCATCCACCGCGATGACATCAAATTGCTGGACGGTGTCGGCGCACAGAGAATCTATGGTCGGAGTGATGGTCAGGCTGTTCAGTATTTTGGTTTCGAACGCGCCCATATCGGGGGCGGCGCCGTTGTACGGGTACCCGAGATTCGTCCCGGCGTCTATGGCGGGCGAGCTAAACCCCAATCGGAAGTTTCCGACCGCCGGATCCAGGAGGAGAGGATCCTCCAAGAGACACCCGGCGCCCTGCGAAATGCCGTGGGTGCTTGTGGAATATCCGGCGATGATCGAATAGGTCAGGTCCGACGTGGCATTGCCATCGACGCCATAACCGGCCGCAGTCGCGCCCAAAAAAACATTATTGGTAATCTGATTATACTTGGATTCGGAAGCGGCCACTAAACCATTGAGGGTCGAATAGCACGTATTGTTGAAGACATCGGTGCTGTCACCGATGATATACAGGTCCGTCGTCAAATTATGATCGAAGGTGCATCGGATGATCGTGTTACGGTTACCCGAGGTATCGATCTTGATGCCATAGGCCTGGGACGAGGAAACGCCTATGTTTTCGAGCAGATTCCGCGAACCCCCAATGGATATATCGACGTTGCTTGCGCCGGAGATGTCGATACCCGACCAGGCGATATAATCCGCATTCAGGCGTACGGCCACAGCCGTACTTGAAACCTGAACCTTTGCCCCGTCGGATTCCGCGATGTAGACAATACGGTCGTCGACCAAGCCGTCGAAGGCAATCACCACCGAATCGGCATAGGTTCCCGGCAACACCTTGACCGTGTCCCCTGGCAAAAGCAGCGAATCGCCGTTGTCGATGCTCCGCCAGGCCAGAGCTGCCGTCCGGCCGGAAGCGGAATCATCGCCGGCGGGATCGACATAATAGACGTTGTATTTTTCCTTGGCCCCTATTTCCGGCGCGCTTTGGCTGTAGAAATAATCGAGTGGTAAGCCGGCGTTGATTTCGGCAGCGGTACGAAGCAGGTCGAACCGTCCGCCCGAAGCGTTGACGAACAGCGGCTGGGTCGATATCCCTCCCGCTGAATCGCTGCACCCGCCGATATAATTGCCGCCGGTATTGCCCCAGACGTTGTTGTAGCTGCAGATGACCGCCGCCTCGGCGTTGACGCCTTTGTCGTTTTTGGCGATGATGTTGTTGAACAGCCGGGCGGTGCAGGTGGAACTCCCCTCAAAACCATTGCCGTCGTTGTCGTACAGGGTATTGCCGTAAATGAGATTCCCTCGGGCGGTGCTTTCGCTGAAGATGGCGTGATCGCCGACGGCATAGACGATATTACGGACGATGCGGCAGTTGCTGCCCATCAGATAGATGCCGGCCTGATCGAAATTGTAGAAATAGCATTCCGTGATGGCGCAATAATGGCCGTCGACGACGACGCCGTTTTTCTGACCGTTGGTGAACGCCATCCCCTGAACGACGATGTGGCTGCCGGTGATGGATACGCCGGAGCACGATGCCCCGCCGTAGTTGACGAGGACCACGCCCTTGCCGTACCGGCGATAGACGATGGGCGAGCCGGTGGCGCCGGAGACGGAGATGGTGACGGCGGTGCTGCGGGTATAGGTTCCCGGCAGGACGTTCACCGTATCGCCGGCGTGGGTCAAACCCAGGGTGTTGCCGCGGTCGATGGAACGCCAGGCCTCGGCCAAGCTGAGCCCGGAATAGCCATCGTTGCCGGTCGGGGAGACATAGTAATTGGTCGCCCCCGCGCCGGCGGCCAGACAGGCCGTCAGCAGATACAGATATGCCGCCAAACCGAAGAAACGCATAGTTGTCCAACAATCAACACAGACCTTGTTTCTGTATCGGCAGGCCGGCCGGTTTCGTGAGTCCGGGCTGCCGGTCCGACCGGCGGCCATATCCGATTGTCGGACAACATAATAGCTGTCCACCCCAACGCGGTCGGCTCCCGCGTTAAATACAATACATGTAGTTAAATACGACCTTCGCGGCCGGCCGCACCCCCCAATCCCAACCCACGGCGGACAGGCTCGCTTGCGGCGCGGTGATGTGTATGGCTGCGGATATCCTTCTTGACAGCCCGGATTGAAATCGTTACCAAGGGAACACGATGGCTTTGCCGGGGCGGCACACAAGGATATGATCCTTCAATCCACAGACTGGCTGATCGTTTTCGGTTTTTTTCTCATCTGGCTGATGGTCGGATTGGCCGTTTCAAAACGCGCCGGAACGGGATTTTCGGAATTCTTTCTCTCCGGCCGTAAAATGCCCTGGTGGTTGCTGGGCGTCTCCATGGTGGCCACCACTTTTTCGTCCGACACGCCGAACCTGGTCACCGACATGGTCCGTCAGAACGGGGTCGCCGGCAACTGGCTCTGGTGGGCCTTTCTGCTGACCGGTATGCTCACCGTTTTCGTCTACGCGCGGCTCTGGCGGCGGTCCGGCGTCCTGACCGATCTCGAGTTCTACGAGATTCGCTACAGCGGCCGGCCGGCCGCCTTCCTGCGGGGGTTCCGCGCGCTGTACCTGGGAGTGTTCTTCAACGTCATTATCATGGCGTCGGTATCGCTGGCCGCGATTAAAATCGGCGGCGTTATGCTGGGAATCAGTCCGCTGCAAACCATCCTCATCGCCACCGTGATCACTGTCATCTACAGCGCCCTGGGTGGATTGCGCGGCGTTCTCATCACCGACTTCCTGCAATTCGTCGTCGCCATGGCCGGATCGATCGCCGCGGCGATATGGGTCCTCGGGCTGCCTCAGGTGGGAGGGTTGACCCGGCTG
>JAAZOE010000112.1 GCA_012797915.1 Candidatus Zixiibacteriota bacterium
GGCGATGTTCCTCTGGCGCGAAACCCATACCGATTCTCCGCTGATCGGCTTGTCCATCTTCACCCACATCCGCTTTACCATCACCCTGTCGACCATGTTGCTCTTGTTCATCGCCATGTCCGCCGGCATGGTCATGACTCCGTTTTTCCTTGAGGAAATCCTCCGCCTGGGCCCCGGTCAGGTCGGCCTGATCCTGATGACTCCGCCGGTCTGTACCCTGCTCATCGCTCCGCTGTCGGGACGGTTGTCGGATGCCATCGGCGATCGCCTGCTGACCACGGTCGGCCTGGTGCTGGTCATTACCGGGATGTTCCTGTTTGCGACCCTCGGCGCCCATTCCCGGCCGTTCGATGTCATCTGGCGGCTGATAGTCATGGGGTCCGGCACCGCCATTTTCGCCTCGCCCAATTCCTCGGCCATGCTCTCAGCCATCCCCCGCAAATTCCTGGGCATCGCCTCCTGCCTGCAAGCCACCGCCCGCAACCTCGGCATGACTGCCGGCGTCGCCGTCGCCACCGCCGTCTTCGCCTTCCGCCGCGACCTCTATCAGGAAACCGCCGGACCCGTCGAGGCTTTCGTCCACGCCTTCCGTTGGGTTATCATCGCCTTCGCCGTCCTGGCGGTCGTCGCCCTCTTGGTCTCCCTCCTGCGTATCAAACAACCGGCGCCCAGCCGCGACCAGGACTGACCGCCTGAACCTCCGTCGATGGTCCTTTCCGCACGGCCGCAAAACCCGGTGGCAAAACGGAGTCGGGATTGCTATCTTAATGTATATCCATGCGCACGGGAGGCAATATGGCAGGGGTTCTCCGTTTTCGTCTCGGTCTCATTCCATTGGCCATCGGCGCCGTCATTTCTCTTTCAGCCTGCGGCAGTTCCGGCGGGGGAGGGGGCGGGGGCGTGGACGTCGATGACGGCAATGCCCCGGCGCAAATCCTTGACCTGACCGTCGCGGCCGTTACCCCTACCAGCGTGACCCTTACCTGGACCGCTCCGGGCGATGACGACACCCTCGGACGGGCGGCGGCGTACAACCTGCGCTATTGGAACCGCGAAATCACCTACCTCAATTTCGATTCCGCCTGGCTGGTCATCGGCGCTCCGGTCCCCGGACCCGCCGGTTCGACCGATTCCATCACCGTCACCGGCCTGACCGAAGACTCCACCTATTACTTCTCCATCAGCACCCGCGATGAAGAAGAAAACTGGTCGTGGATTTCCAACGTCGTCTCCGCCATCTGTTTCAACGACTACGTCGTCACCTTCCCCGATCCGCGGCTCGAGGCCGTCATTCGGGATATCCTGAATATGCCGACCGGCGATATCCACCGCACCGACCTGCTTAATGTCCACATCATCGATGCCAACGATGATTCCATCGCCGACCTGACCGGCCTCGAACATTGCCTGTATCTGTCCGACCTGTTCCTCTGGAACAACCGGGTCAGCGATCTGACCCCCTTGACCGGCCTGACCAGCCTGATTAGAATCGGATTGGCCGCCAACCAGATCATCGATATCGGCTCGCTGACGGCCCTGGTCAACATCGATAATCTCAACCTCGCCGACAATAATATCAGCGATATCTCCGCCCTTGCCGGGATGACCGCGTTAAGGCATGTCAATCTGGCCGGGAATGCGATTGGCGATATCTCCGCTCTGACCGGCAAATCGGCCCTGCAAAACTTGGATCTGAGCGAAAACGCCATCGTCGATATCGGGCCGTTATCCGGATCAACCGATTTGACGACCCTCAAACTCAATCAGAACCTGATTACCAGCGTGTCCGCCCTCTCCGGCATGACCGCCTTGACGTGGCTTGATCTGTATGAAAACGATGTCACCGATGCCGCCCCGTTGGCCAATCTGACCAATCTTGAGTTTCTGAGTCTGTGGGGCAACGACCTTACCGACGTTGGGCCGCTGGCCGGATTGACCGGCCTGAAATATCTGTATCTTATCAACAACCATGATCTCCATTCCATCGACACCCTCGCCGGCCTGACCGCCATGGAACGATTGTACCTCACCAATGACCCGATCGTCGACGTCGGCGCCCTAGCGACCATGCCGGCGCTCAAAGAACTTCAGGCGCAGGGATGCCAGGTGGTCGATCTTACGCCCTTGGAAGACCTCGTCAATATCCAGAAAGTCGTGCTCTCTCTCTGCCCGGTGACCGACCTGACGCCGCTGTGGAACAATGCCGATTTCGCCGCCAACGACACGCTCCATGTTACCGGCTGTCCGTTGTCGGCGCATTCGAGCGATACGCTGCTTCCGGACCTCCGCGCCCGCGGCGTCACGGTGTACTGGTGAGGTTCTCCCGCCGGGCGCCCCGGCCCTCCGGGCGTGTTGAAAAATCCCCTCGGCCGTGTTTTTTGCGGCGCAAATCGACTCTTCTTCATAGGGGAAAACTCCCGGCAGATATGGAGAGGCTGTCCCACGGGCCGGTTTTGGCCGTTCTGCAGGGTCCTTAGCCGACGGCGCTTCTGCGGCGGCGGCGATGACCCTGCAGTCTTTCAATGGCTTACAATGTGATGATATGTGCGATTTCCGGGAAGGCAATCTCCAGGGGCACATCGCCGCA
>JAAZOE010000113.1 GCA_012797915.1 Candidatus Zixiibacteriota bacterium
GCAGGAGTTGGGGACGCAGTTGGGGAAGGCCGGGCGGTACCCGGAGGCCCTCACCGCGTTCAGCCGATCGGTCGAACTGAAAACCGACAAATCGAACGTCGGCGCCATGATGGGACTGGCCGCCACGTTCGATGCCCTGGATTCCCTGTCCCGCGCGGAAGAAACGATCGCTCGGGCCATCGCGCTGGATTCCACCGATGTCCGCATCTTTCGTCAGATGCTGGCCATGTATATCGGCCGGCACGATATCCCCAAGGCGATCGCCGCGTCGGAAAAACTGGCCGCCCTGCTCCCGATGGACTGGATGGTGCATCGGCGGATGGGAGTGCTGCTCTATAGCGACAATCAACTGGAACGGGCCGATTCCTTGTTCCGCAGCCGAATCGAAGCCGGCGATGAGGATGCCCTGAATTATTTTTATCGCGGCCTGGTGGCGATGCGACAAAAACGGGCGGTCGAGGCCAGGGATTTCTTCGCCGGCACGGTGGCAAGAGACAGCGGATTCGTCGATGGCTGGGTGTATCTGGCCGCGGCCTATCGGGAAACGGACAGCATCGATATGGCCGTCACGGTGCTGAAGCGCGGCCTGCCGTACGGCGTGGAGGCCCAGGACAAAATCCGTCTTCTCTATGCGCTGGGGTCGACCGAGGAACGGGCCGGGCGGTTCGACTCGGCCGTGGCCGTCTTTGAACAACTGCTGGCCATCGATTCCACGCATCCCCCGGCGCTCAATTACCTGGGGTATATGCTGGCCGACCGCGGTGAGCGCCTGCCGTACGCTCAGGAATTAATCGAACGGGCGTTGCTCGCGGATTCGGCCAACGGCGCCTATCTCGACAGTTACGGCTGGGTCCTGTTCAAACAGGGCCGGTATGAACAGGCGCTGACGCAACTGCTGAAAGCGGCGGAGTACATCTCCACCGATGCCGTCGTCTTTGATCACCTGGGCGACGTCTATCGGGCCCTGGGCAAGGACGCGGAAGCCCGTCGATACTACCAAAAGGCTCTGGATATCGACCCCAAGAACTCGACCGTGGAGGAGAAGCTGAAGCGGTGATGGCGCATGGGGGGAAACGGCCTCGGGTGTGGTGGTCGGCCTTGGCGGGAATACTTCTTCTTCTGGGGTGCGCCAAGTCAATCGCTCCGCCGGGCGGCCCGATCGACCGGACGCCGCCCAAAATCGTCAGCTCGGTTCCACCGTCGGGAACGACCAACCTTCCGCTCGACTCGCGGGTAGTCATTCAATTCTCCGAAGCGATAGAACCCCGCAATCCCGAGCAATCGGTTTTTATCTCCCCGCAGACGGACCCGGCCCCGAAACTGTCGGTGAAAGGGGATCGTCTGGAAATCGGTTTTCCGGGGGGATTGGAACCCGACAAGACCTATATCGTTACGGTGGGCGCCGACCTGAAGGATGCGCATGCGGTCGGCCTGGCGCAATCAGTCAGTCTGGCGTTCGCCACCGGCGCCATCATCGATTCCGGATCGATTGCGGGGACGGTGTATGAACAGGGAAAGCCGAAAGCCGGAGTCAGTCTGGCGCTGTTCGAAAAGGCCCCGGACGAATCCGCGCCGATCGATTCCCTGATTCCGGATTACCTCACGCAGAGCGGGACGGACGGCACCTTCGCCTTCCGCTATCTGCCCATGCGGCCGTATGTCCTGATTGCCTTCGACGACCAGCGTAAGAACCGACGAATCAATCCCGCCAGGGAAACGATCGGCATTCCTTTCAAGAACACGGTGATCGATTCCGGCCGGTCGTCCCTGGAAGGGATCGACATCCAGATGGTCCGCCAGGAGGCGGCCGAGGTCGGCCTGAAATCGGTGACCGTGAACCCGGACCATTTGATCAAGGCGCGCTTCAATCAGAAACTGACCCAGCGTCAGGCGAAAGCGCTTTTTAATACCGCGGATATCCGGGCGACGGCGGGGGACACCCTACCGGTGAAACCGGCGGCCTTCGTTCCCATCACCCCGTATCCATCATCCGATTTTCTGCTGTTGACCGAGAGCCTCGCGCCGGGAAGCACCTACCGGATCCGCTTCGACCAGCGGGTTCTCGCTCCGAGCGTGGCCGATTCGCTGCGGTATCTTCTCGGCGATTGTACGGCCACCGCGGGAGCCGATGCCGCGCCGCCGACCATACTGGAAAGTTCCCCCGCCGATAAGGCGACTGGAGTGTCGATCGATTCGCTCTTCCGTTTCCGTTTCTCCGAGCCGCTCGATACCGCGAGTCTGGGAACGGCTCTTCGAGTTGTAGATTCCCTCGGCGATACGGCGCTCGTGCCGTTGATTGCCGAGGACCCCTTCACCTGGTCCGGGCGGCCGACGGCTCCATTGACCGGCGGACGCGGGTACGCCCTGCGACTGGACGGCCCCGCCATCCGCGACCGAAGCGGAAATCGGTTGAGCGACTCCGCGGTCACGACCACTTTCGTGACGCTGGACCCGGCGGTGCTGGGGCAGATCAGCGGCGATATCCGGATGACCTCGATCCCCGACTCGTCCGCTCCGGTGGTGGTGACGTTTGTTCCGGCCGGGCAGGGGACGCGGCGGGAGATGGCGCTGGCGGCCGGCGTTCGGCAGTACCTGGCCGATTTGGCGCCAGGGTATTACACCGTCAATGCCTTCGTGGATATCGACGCCGACGGTATCTATAGCGCCGGATCGATTGTCCCGTTTCGACCGGCCGAACCCTTCACGACGCGTGCCGACACCATCCGCGTCCGGAGTCGCTTCGAATCCGCGGGGATACTCATCGAATTCTAGGAGGTTCCCATGCCCACGGAATTCCATCCGGCCACGCCGGGTGAGGCGCTGACCTTTGCGGCCGTCATCATCGCCGCGGCGGTGGTGGCGGCCTTTCTCTCGCGGATTATCCTCAAGATGATCGGCCGCCGGATTGCCAGCCGCACCAGAACCGAAATCGACGACATCATCATCGAGGCCATTGCCCGGCCGATTTTTTACCTGGTTCTCCTGGGCGGGCTGGAATTCGAACTGCGCTATCTGGCGCGGGTGTTCCCGGAAGCGCCGGCCGAGGCGTTCGTCGTCCTGCACGGCATCAAGTTCACCCTGGGGGCGGTGGTGGCCGGGTGGCTGGTGATTCGTCTGATCAACGGGAGCATCCGCTGGTACGGCCACCATATCGCCGTGAAAACGGAAACGCGCATCGACGAGGAGTTCATTCCCATCGTCGACCGCATCGTCAAACTGGTCGTGTTCATCCTGGTCCTGATGTCGATCCTGTCGCATTTTCAAGTCGATATCAAGGGCCTGGTGGCCGTGCTGGGGGTCGGTTCGCTGGCCGTCGCTCTGGCGGCGCAGGATACGCTTTCCAACATGATCGCCGGATTCATTCTGATGCTGGACCGGCCGTTTCGGGTGGGCGACCGGATCGCCCTGCCGAACGGCCGGCGGGTCGACGTTCATGAAATCGGCCTTCGGTCGACGAAGTTCCTGACCTTCGACCACACCATCATCATCATCCCCAACGCCGAGATCGCCAAGATGACGATCGACAACATCAGTTACCCCGGTCCGCGGCTGCGGGTGCGGGTGGATGTGGGCGTGGCCTATGGTTCCGATATTGACAAGGTCAAGGGGCTTCTGGCCGAGGCGGCGTCCGGCCATCCGGCCGTCCTGGCCAACCCGGCCCCGACGGTCAGCCTCGTGAAAATGGGCGAATCATCCCTGGATTTCAGCCTCTTCGCCCAGGTTGCGGCCTATCAGGACGAATGGACCACGGGCAATGAGATCCGGGAACGAATCCTGAAAATATTCCAACGGGAAAAGATAGAAATACCCTATCCGCAACGAACGATTCATATCGCCGCGGCCAAAGACGAACCATCCACTCCATAGAACGGGGGGCGAGCGCTGGAATGGAGCGAGTACGGAAGAAAGGCCGCCGCAGTGCGGCCTTTCTTGTAGCCTAGTTCTTCGAGGCGACCTCTGGTTTGCCCCACAGCTTCAAGGAGACCTTGCGCTGTTTGGCGTATGACGACGAGTTCTGTCCGTCGCCGATCCCGGCTTGGGCTTTTTTGGAGCCATAGCTGACCAGGAAGAGACGGAACAGATTGACGCCGTAATCGTCGACCAGGTAGAACTTGGCCGCCGCGGCGCGACGATCCCCCAAGGCCAGATTGTATTCCTGGCTCCCGACCGGATCACAGTAGCCGCCGATTTCCATGACGGTGCTCCGGTCGGCCGTCATCTTCTGACCGGCTTGATCGAGGACTTCCCGGGCCGCCGTGGTGATCTCGGATGAGTTGAAATCGAAGTAGATTTCCCCTTCCCACAGGACCTGATAATCCTCGAATCCCTTGGCCTTGTTGATGGCCAAATCGGCTTTCTTCTCGATCTGCGCCGCCAGCGCCTGCAGGCGCTCGATGGCCACGGCATTGGCATCGGCATCCTGCTGGACGGCGCTGATCGACGCCTCGGTTTTGGCGTGTTCCTCCGCCACGGTTTTGTTCACGTATCCCTTGGTGGCGCAGCCGCTCAGGAGCAGCAGGCTCACGCCGGCCAAAAGCACGACAAACACGGTGACAGGTCGTTTCATATATCCTCCAAGGTTTCCCTGCTTTTCGATTATACACGGAAAAATCAGTGAAGACGACAGCCGTGTCAACGTTTTTTTCGCTATTGTTTCAGGGCCCCGGCGGTGACGCCGGAGATAATCTGCCGCTGGAAGACGAGGAAAACCGCCAGCACGGGGACGACCGCAACCACGGATCCGGCCATCAGTTGCGGCCAGTCGATAGACTGATATCCCAACAGCATGGCCAATGCCACCGGCAGCGTGCGGTATTGCTCCGAGGAGGTCAGGATAAAAGGAAACAGGAAGCTGTTCCAGTTGGTCATGAAAACCTGGATGGCCAGAATCGCCAACACCGGACGGCAGAGCGGCATGACGATGCGAAACAGGATACGCAATTCCCCGGCGCCGTCGATCCGCCCCGCCTCCTCCAGCGACGTCGGCAGAGTCGATACGTATTGTCGCACCAAAAAAACGCCTATCGGATTGACCAGCCAGGGCAGAATCAGGGCGCCGTAGCTGTCATACAACCCGATTTTGTTCATCAGGAGATAGACCGGAATGATGACGATATGGACCGGCAGCATGAGGACGATCAGAATCGTGTAGAACCAGATTTTTCCGCCGGGCGCGATGCCCCTGGCCAGGGCATATCCGCAGGTGAAACAGAAGAGAACATTGGCGGCGGTGACGATGCCGGCGACCAGCAGGGAGTTGAACAGGTACCAGCCGAAGCGGTTGGCGCCGAAGATGTAGCCGAAATGAGCCGGTGTCAGGCCGCCCTGCGGCCCGGCGATACTGGCGGCGAACATCCAGACCAGCGGAAAGACCATGATCAGGCCGAGGATGATGAGCACCAGGTGCAGGAAGAAACGCGAGGTGAGGCGGCCCGCGCGGTAGCGATTCATTTCAGTACTAC
>JAAZOE010000114.1 GCA_012797915.1 Candidatus Zixiibacteriota bacterium
GTTCGGCAATGATGCCTTGTCGGCCTGGAAGGAAGCCCGCCGGGTGGAGGAAAAATCAGCCGCCTTCTACCTCGATCAGGTCGCGGCCGAATCCGATCCGGGACGCAAGGCCCTTCTGGAACAAATCGCCGAGGAAGAACGGAACCACATCGCCCTGATTGATGGCATCATGGTTTTCCTGAAACAACCGGCCGCGTTCGCCGACAGCGCCCAGTTCAAGAACTTCCTCAGCCTCGAAGGACGGTAACCGTCCGAGACAGCCGTCTCGATGCCGCCATCGGCGGCCTTACGCACAGGCCGCCGTTACTTTTTGTATCCCCGTCCGTCGCCCCAGGCCCGGCCGACCTCCTCCCCCAGTGACCAGTACCGGTTGTCCGGCATGGTCAGGAGAAACGGCGCCATCAAGCGAGGGTCAGGGTCACCCTCCGTCAGGAATTTCTCCTCGATATAGGCCGCGACAATTTCCCCGATGAACAAATCGTTGGAGGGAAGCTCGACCGTATCGATCAGGCGGCATTCCAGACAACACGGGCAGGCGACTATCATCGGCGCGGTTTCCAATCGGCCATAGAAGACCTCGAACAGACCGGATTTGTCGACCCGCTTGCCGCTGACCAAACCACAATAATCTGTCGCCGGTATCAGGTCGGTTCCGGGGAAATTGATGCTGAACGTCTTTTGCTCCGTGATTGCCTCCGCCGTCGCGTGACTGCGGCCGACCGCGACCGCGAACATCGGCGGCGAGGCATTGACCCGGCTGACCCAGGCCGCGGCCATGAAATTCGGTTTCCCCTCGCGCGTCGTCCCGACAATACTCATCGGCATCGGATACCCAAAGGCGTTCGGCCCAATATTTACTCTGGCCATACCGTCTCCTTCTTATTGAATGTGCCGTTCAAATTCCCCGCGGGTCAGGGCAAACCAGGAATGGGAGGTCGACCCTGCGCCAAGAATCCGGCAAAAACCCAGACCCTCCAGAAGACGGATGGAGGCTTCATTATCCTTCTCCGTATCGGCCATCACCGTGGCGACCTCCGGAAGGGCAAAGGCCGCCCCCACCATCCCGGCCACCCCTTCCCGACCATATCCCCGTCGCCGAAACTCGGGGAGAATCGAATACCCGATTTCCACCCGGCCGTCGCCATCCGGCAATCCCATGAATCCGCCGTCGCCGATGAGAATGTCGCCCCGCCGGGAATCGCCCCGCAAGATCCAAAACCAGACCACCCAATGCTCGAAAGCCGCATCCTGAGTCATCCGTTTATAAAACTGCGGCAACACCTCCGCCAGATCGTTCCCCGGCCATGATTTTGGAATCGTGGCCTTCAGGATCGTCGCCAGGCGTGAGCGGTCATCCACGGCCGCCGCAACCATCTCGGCCGATGCGGCCACCAGCCGCAACCGCGCCGTCCGAAGCTCTCGTGCCGGATTGCCGTTCACCATCGCCCGCCCCCGTCAATCATCATGGCTATCGATGACTGCGGATGGTCACCCGCTTCAGCCAGCCCCGCGCATATTTTTCCCGAACCGCGTTCTGTTGCATGAGAGTAATATAATGCATCCCTTGAAGAA
>JAAZOE010000115.1 GCA_012797915.1 Candidatus Zixiibacteriota bacterium
CACCGATTTCGCCGTGGCGGCGACGGCGGTCGATCTGGCCGGACGGTTTCGCCTGAGAGAACTTATCCCGGATATCGCCCGCCTAGCCGGCGGGGACCCAATGACGATGGCCGATGACGTCAAACGGGTGATCATTGCCACCTGGGGAATCCTGGCCGCCGATTCCGCAGGCGATCACCGTTTCGACAGCCTCATGATTGCCGCGCTGGAAAACGCCTGCAACGATCAGTGGCGGGTTATTCGGAGCGAGGCGGCCGATGTCCTTGGATCGCAATTCCATCGCGACTGTCAGGGCCGGGTCGGCCTGGCCAGGTCGAAGGTGGAAAAGAACAGTTTCCGCCGGCTGTTTCATCGATACCCGGCCAATCCCCGGGCCGTCATCAGCACCTCCCGGGGGACCGTCACCCTGGAACTGCTCTATGACCGGGCGCCGATGACGGTGAATAATTTTATCGCTCTTACGGAAAAGGGATTTTATGACCATCGCCTCTTCCATCGGGTGGTGCCGAATTTCGTCATCCAGGACGGCTGCCCCCGGGGGGATGGCTGGGGGGGACCCGGATATACCATTCAATGCGAATACAACCGGGTGCCGTATGAGACCGGCACCGTCGGGATGGCGCTCTCCGGAAAGGACACCGGCGGGTCGCAGTATTTCATCACCCTTTCGCCGCAGCCCCACCTGGACGGCCGGTATACCGTGTTCGGGCGGGTGGTCTCGGGAATGGACGCGGCGCGGCAGATGGTCCGAGGCGACAGCATTCTGACCGTCACCATCCAGTATCAAAAGGAGGGTCCATGATCGGTGGTATTCTGACAGCGGCGGTCCTGGCGGCGACGACAGCCGCGGCGGATCCCGCGATGGAAACCGAGACCATTATCGATGGCATCTATCTTCGGGACAGCACCCAGCGGGCGCGGGTGACGGATCTGACCATGTCGGTCGAATCGTTCAGCCGGAAACTGGCCGGCGACGGCTCGATCAAGGAGGAAAAGAGGTTTCTCAAAACCGATTTTATCAAGGACACGCTGTTTCGGGTCGATTTCCACGAGTTTTATCTCGACGGCCTTCGGCAGGACGGCGCGGCCCTGCGCAAGGAAATCAAGACCGACGCCGACCGCCGCCGCAAGGGGCGAAACCGGGACGCCAATATCAACCCGGCGGCGGTTTTCTATCCCGCGGCGCGGGCGAACTACGAGTTTTCGTTGAAAGGGATTGAAAACCGGGAGGGGCGCGCCTGCTATCATATCGCCGCCGATTGCCAGGTGGAAAAAGACGGCCTGGTGGAAGGGGATTATTGGTTCGAGACGGAGGGACTGAACCTGGTCTTCGTGCAGTTCCACCCCGCCAAACTTCCCGGCCCCATCAAGCAGCTCGACATGGAGATCGCCTTTGCCCCCGACAGCGCGGGATGGTGGCTGCCGAGGAGGTTCCATCTGTTAGGCCGCGGCAAGGTAATGCTGTTCATCAAATTCAACTTCGAGGCCGAAGAGCGGTATTTTGACCATCGGCTAAACACCGGTCTGACCGATGATTTTTTCAAGGAGCGCGCGGATGAAGAATAAGACCCATCTGATCGAGCCGGAGTACGGCGAAAACGTTATCGTGGGGATGGCCCATTTCATCAAAACCGTCGAGGACGTTTACGAGGTCATGGTCAACGCCTCGCCGGCGATCAAGTTCGGGGTGGCCTTCTGCGAAGCCTCCGGTCCCTGTCTGGTGCGCAGCGATGGCAACCATACCGATCTGATTGCCCGGGCGGAAAAGGCCGCCTTCGATATCGGCGCCGGGCACAGTTTCGTGATTTTCATGCGCGACGGGTACCCGATCAATGTCCTGCCGGAACTGAAGGCCTGCCGCGAAGTCTGCCGGATATTCTGCGCCACGGCCAACCCGGTGGAAGTATTGATCGTGGAGACCGAACGGGGGCGGGGCATCATCGGGGTGGTCGATGGCGCGGCCCCGAAGGGAATCGAAACCGAGGCCGACCGGGCCGAACGCGTCCGGCTCCTGCAAACCATCGGATATAAGCGGTAAGATTCTCTGCCGACCCGTCACACCGGGAAAGAAGGCCGAGCGGCCGGGGGAGGACAGCCGCGGCGATATTTGGCCTTGAAAAGGGCGGCCGCGAGAGTATATTACGGCACGACTAACCGAAAGATCGAGCGCATGCAGGGAATTATCCTGACCGGCGGGCAGGGGACGCGTCTCCGGCCGCTAACCGACCATACCAACAAGCACCTCTTGGACGTCTGCGGCAAGCCGATGATCTTCCACTCGTTGTCCATTCTGGCCGACGTCGGGGTCAGGGATGTGACGCTGGTCTCCAATCCGGAACATGTCGGCCTGTTCGAAACGCTGCTGGCCGACAATTTCGGCGGCCGGTTCGAGGTCATGCGCTTTATCGCCCAAAGGGACAAGCCGGGAATCGCCGGATCGATCCAGATGATGCCGGAGGAGGCCCGACGGGGACCGTACATGGTTGTCCTGGGAGACAATATTATCGGCGGTACGGTGGCGGCTTCCCGGGCCAAGTTCGATCGGGATCCGCACCGGGCCTTGATTCACCTGGCCGAGGTCCCCTACCCCAAGATGTTCGGCGTGGCCCATCTCGAGGACGGCAAACTGGAAGCCATCGAGGAAAAACCGGAGGATGATTCCTCGCACTGGGCCATCACCGGCATCTATTTCTTCCCGGCCGACCTGTTCGGCATCGCCGCCGGAGTGAAACCCTCCAACCGGGGGGAATACGAGGTGACCGATATCCTCTCGGTCTATCTCAGCCAGGGGCGGCTGGAATATCACATGCTGGAATGCTGGTGGGTGGACGCCGGGACCCATAAGTCGCTGGCCCGGGTCAAACGGCTGATCTGCGGCGGCAAATCATCAGGAAACGAGGCAAGGTCATGATCTATGGAGTGCGAACGAAAACGCTCGTGACGCACGCCGATGAACGGGGCTGGCTGTTCGAAATCCTGCGCGCCGACGACAGTCTGTTCCTCAAATTCGGTCAGACCTATATCACCGCCGTCTATCCGGGGGTGGTCAAGGCCTGGCATTGTCACGCCAAACAGACCGACCATTTTACCGTCGTCTCGGGGATGGCCAAGCTGGTGCTGGCCGACCTGCGCGAAGACAGCCCCACCCGCGGCGAAATCAATGAATTTCTTATCGGCGACCAGAATCGGCTGCTGGTGCAGATTCCGCCGGGGGTGTATCACGGCCTGAAAGGGATCGGGACGGCCACGGCCCTGGCCCTGAACTGCCCCACCGAACCGTACGACGCGGCCCATCCGGACGAAATCCGCCTGCCGTATAGGTGCGATGAAATTCCCTATGACTGGGATATCAGGCAGGGGTGATGAAACTCCTGATCACAGGGACGGCCGGATTCATCGGCTCCAATTTGGTCCGATATCTTTTGTCAACCGTCGGCGACTTGTCCATCATCTCCCTGGACAGCCTCGAATACGCCGGCCACAAGATCACGCTGGAGGATATCCCCGGCAGCATCGACTCGAACCGGCACCGGTTCGTCCACGGCTCCAACGGCGACCCGGACCTGGTGGAGTCGCTGGCGACCGAGGGTCTCGACGGCATCATCAATCTGGCCGCCCATACCCACGTCGACCGGGCCGCCTATCATCCGGAGCTGTTCATCCGCAACAACGTCGAGGGGGTCTTGAATCTCCTTCGCGCGGCCGAAAAGCATCCGGTCGGACGATTCCTGCAGGTGTCCACCGATGAAGTGTACGGGGCAACCGGGCCGGACCAACCGTGCGACGAGAACGCCCCCTTGCGGCCGGGAAACTATTATGCCTCGTCCAAAGCCGCGGCCGATCTGTATATCTCGGCGGCGCTCAATTGCGGG
>JAAZOE010000116.1 GCA_012797915.1 Candidatus Zixiibacteriota bacterium
ATCTCGGGAGGAAGACTCTTCTTGCGGCGAATAGAGAGAAGATGCCGTCGGGCCCGGTCGAGCTTGGTTTTATGGCGATGGGAGGTGACCACCAGCGTGTCGGATAGATCTGCCAGGCCGGATACGGCGGCAATCAGATCGGTTAGAGCACTCATACCTTTTCCGGTCAAGGCGGAGACGGCGCAGACGGCGGCGCCGGGGGGGAGTTTCGCCCGCTTTTTTCCCAGGGCCGTATCCGGTTTAGACACCAAGTCTATTTTATTAAAAACATAGATTATATCCCGACCCGTCGGTATCGTCGCGGCCGACGACGGGGCCGTCCGCGCGGCCAGATCATGGACGACCAGAAGCAGGTCGGCCCGTCCGATCAGGCGGCGGGTGGCCGCGATACCTTCCTTTTCCACCCGACCGCGTCCTTCGGCCAACCCGGCGGTGTCATACAGTTCCACGGGGAGACCATTGATATCAATCCATTCCGACAGCCAGTCGCGGGTGGTTCCGGCGATGGGCGTCACCAGAGCGCGGTTTTGTTTGACCAGGCAGTTAAACAGCGATGATTTTCCGGCATTGGGGGGACCCAGGATCACCACCCGGTATCCATCGCGGATGATTTTTCCGGCCGAATAACTGGAAATCAACCGTTCGATATCCTCGATGATACCGTCGAGCGCCCGGCCCAGTTTCTCCCGCCCAATCGAGCCAATCGATTCCTCCTCCGGGAAATCGATATCCGCCTCGACCTCGGCCAGCAGATGAACCATTTTTTCGCGCAATACGGCCAGATGCTCGCTATACGAACCCAAAAGATGTTCCTTGGTCAGGCGGTAGGCCAGATCCGTTTTGGCGGCGACGACCTCGGCCGAGCCTTCCAGTTTCGTGAGGTCTACCCCATGGTTCAAGAATCGTCGAAGCGAAAATTCCCCCGGCTCGGCGGGGCGGCAATTGTGCGTTAAGATGTTATCCAATATTGCTTTGGCCAGAAACTGACCGGCGTGACAGTAAATCTCGACCATGTCCTCACCGGTGAAACTTTTTGGCCCCGGCATTAATGCTGCCATGACTTCATCAAGGCTTTCACTGCCATTATGGCTGACTATTCTGCCGAAACGTAGTAAATATGGGGAAGGTTTCGATTCGGATTTGCTGGGGATAAAAATTTTGTCGAGAATCTCCGGTGCCTTCGGGCCGGAAATCCGGATTACCGCGATGCCGCCAGAGCCGGTTGGGGTGGCGATGGCGGCGATAGTTTCATCGAGTGACTTTTTTTTTTGGGTTGCGGCCATATCAACCCTGTACGACCGTCACGGGATTCTGCGGTTTCTTGATCAGGTACAGTTGTTCAAGCAGACTCAGCACGGAAAAGCCGGTCCAGTACATGACCAACCCGGCCGGGAAGTTCAGCGACATCCAGCCGAAAATGACGGGAAAGATATAGACCATCATCTTTTGTTTTGGGTCGGTGACGGTCATTTTCTGCTGGATGAACATGATAACGGTCATGAGAATCGGCAGAATATAGTATGGATCGGGAGTGGACAGGTCAGTGATCCAGCCGGCGAAAGAAGCGCCGCGGAATTCGATCGTAACCTGGAAGACCTTGAACAAAGCGAAAAAGAGAGGCAGCTGTGGCAGAAGCGGCAGGCAACCGGACAGGGGATTGGCTCCGGCTTCCTTGTACAGCTTCATGACCTCCTTGTTCAGCCGTTGGGGGTCCTGCTTGAACTTTTCCTGGATTTCCTTCATTTTCGGGGCCAGATCCTTCATCCGGGCCATGGCCACGATCTGTTTCCGGGTCAGCGGATACAGAATAACCTTGACTAGTAACGAGAAAATAAGCACGACAATGCCGTAGTTGGGAATAAGGGCGTAGATTTTCGGCAGCAACCAGATGATGGCGATTGAAAACGGTTTGATGATGGTCCAACCGAGGGAGGTCAACTCCTCCAGACCGATATTATAGCCCTTGAGGGTCTTGTAATGGATCGGCCCGACATAGAGCGAGTAGGAATCGCCGACGGTCCCCTGCGCCGGCATAGCCATGTCCAGTGATGCCGAGAGGGTGCGGGTCGCAACCGATTTGCCGTCGAACATCTCCTCCCGGGTGGTCCCTTGGGCCAGTAGACCCTCGGCCGGACGGGTTCGGGGAATCATCACGGCGGTGAAGTATTTTGTCCGCAGTCCGGCCCAGGCGGTGGCGCCGTCGAGAGTATCGCCCAAAACGCCGTTGTCGAAATCATCCAGCTCGACATGTTTGTCGGTCATGGCCACGACTTTAAAGTAGCCGAAGTCATCCTTGATGTTTTTCTCGGTCGGCGGAGGAGTGATGCCCCAGACCAGCCGATAGAAGCGTTCGAAACCGAAGGTTTCGACACCGGCGATGGAGAAGTCGAAGTCAATGTCGTACCGGTCGGGATTGATGGTATAGGTTTTGGTGATGATGCCGCCGGCGCCGTTATCATAGACAAAGGTGATTTTCTGCGAAGGGGCGCCGGGGGGGAGGTCCCGATCAGCCTGATCGCAGGTGTAAACCAGCTGCCTGCCCGCGAATGCCCCATTGGAGGTTTCAAAATCTGGAACGACCTTGAACGGGTCATCGGCCAGAACCACCTCGCCGTCCCCTTTGTAGCGGTATTTCTTAAGGACGATTTTCTTCAGCCCGCCGCCATGATTGGAGAAGGTCAGGGCGTGCAGGGGAGTGGTGATCGTGAAGGTCTTTTCCGGGATGAGGGTATCGATGGGGGCGATGATGGCCGGTTTGACCACCGTGGAGTCGACAGCGGCAGGCGTGCCGGGAGCGGTCACTGGAGTCTGAACCGGCGCGGCCGGTTGTACCTGGGTCGTATCGGCCGGGGTCACCTGGGTTGGTTGTTCCGACCGCGGCGGGATGACACCCAGCCAGACGGCAATCTGGTTCCAGAAGATGAGGACAACAACCAATAGAACGACCAGAGCTATCGACTTCCTGTCCACGACACTCCTCGCTTCCTGCTATGGGATCGGGTCGTACCCGCCCGGAAAGAGCGGATTGCACCTCAGAATTCGTTTGATGGTCATCCAGCCGCCGCGCCAGGCGCCGTATTTGGAGACGGCCTCGAGGCCGTACTGCGAGCAGGTTGGGTAATGGCGGCAGGTGACGAACCAGGCCATGAAGGGGCTGATGGCGAAACGGTAGAACCGTATCAGGGCCAGAAGGATTTTCGCCGCCGGCGAGGCGGTCCGGCTAATCCCATCCGAAATAGCGGTTGAAGTCGGCAATGAACGCGTCCTGTTTGATCTTGGTATCGGTCAACGCGGCGTCGACGATCCGGATGATGTAATCGT
The DNA here is from genome assembly GCA_012797915.1 of Candidatus Zixiibacteriota bacterium. Lineage (GTDB taxonomy): Bacteria > Zixibacteria > MSB-5A5 > GN15 > JAAZOE01 > JAAZOE01. The sequence goes on from JAAZOE010000116.1 coordinate 3,322, forward strand.
ATCCGGTCGGGATGCGACCGCGGTTGGTGCGAATGATTTCCCGCAAAAGCCGCCTGATTCGGTTCCGTCGCACGGCCGTGCCGCATTTTCGGGAGACCGCCAGGCAGAAGCGGTGTTCGGTCTTCATCTCCTCACCGGTCCCGGACCCGGCTGCTGTCGGCATCGGTCCCCGGTAGAAAATAAGCCGTCGGCCCCGGAAGATATCGCGCCGGGCGAGGACGGCTTTAATATCGCGCTCATTGCGGAGACGGCAGGCCGCCGGGAAGGTGTTGTCCACGTTACTTTTTACGGGCGACCTTGACGGTCAGCCGTTTTCTGCCCTTGGCCCGACGGCGCGCCAGCACGTCCCGTCCGCCCTTGTTTGCCATTCGTGCGCGGAAACCATGATCGTTGAGCATTTTCCGGTTGGATGGCTGAAATGTCCGTTTCATCTGTCTTTCCGTTCGTTTCGGTCGTTGGTGTCATTACCCAAAAAGCCTTTAAGTATAATCAATTCCCGCTTTCTGTCAAGCCCAAAAGGAAGAGGACCGGGGACGGACCTGTATATGCCCGGCTGGCGAAAAAGCGGCAATTGGGCAATTTTCGATGGTTTTTGGGGTTTTCCGGCAACCCGACAAGGATACCCGAAGGCCGACGGAGGCAGTACCCCCCGTAAATGCCGTGGGTGGCGGCTATTTGATAATCACCAGCTTCCCCAACTGTTCAGTCTGGTCGGAACGGACGCTCCAGATGTAGATGCCGGAGGTGATCGACTGCGTGTTCCGGCTGATCACGTTCCAGGTCTCCTCCTGAGACCCCGGCCCACCGCCCGGATAATAATGGTCAATTTCCTGGACGAGGTCACCGGCCAGCGTGTAGATTCTGATCTTGCACACCGGCGGAAGGTTGGCGAAATGAATCTCCCGCGCCCACTCCGCCCGCTTGGTCCGATCGCGGTTCTCATACCCGTCTCGCGCATATCCACCGTCGGTTCGATAGGGGTTAGGGAACACAATCACCGGCAAGCCCTTTTCCACCACAGCATCCGATGACGGTAAGGGATAATCCCGGACCGCGTTGACCAGCGGCGAGGATTCCATCGACGGCAACGATTGATGAAACGATCC
>JAAZOE010000117.1 GCA_012797915.1 Candidatus Zixiibacteriota bacterium
CCAAAATCGACGGCAGCATGATCGCCCTGATCGTGCCGCATGTCGGGCTGATTTATTCCGGACCGATCGCCGCCTATGCCTACAAGCTGCTGGAAAATTCCGGCATTAAAAAGGTCATCCTCTGCGGCCCGACCCATCGCGTGCGCTTCCGGGGGCTGTCGGTCTATGGCCCCGACATCACCTGGCGGACCCCTCTGGGGATGGTCCCCAGCGACAACGAGCTCTGCCGCGCCTTCCTGAACCGCAAGGGCGGGTTCCAGGTTCTGGCCGAGGCCCATAACGCCGAACATTGCCTCGAGGTGCAACTGCCGTACCTGCAGACCGTCGTCAAAGACCTCCGGATCGTCCCGATCATCATGGGCGGACAGGACAATCAGACGATCAAGGAACTGGCCGATGCCCTGGCGGCGGTGCCGTTTGACAGTCAGACGGTCATGGTCTCGGCCACCGACTGGCAGCATTACCGTCCCGCCGCGCAAGGCTCCAAACTCGACACGGCCGGGATGCTCTGCTTGGAACAGTTGGACGGCGACCGCCTCGAAAAGTACCTGGCCGAAGGCAAAACCGAACTGTGCGGCGGCGGACCGACCGTGGCCGTCATCAAGGCGGCCAAGGCGCGCGGCGCCGACAAGGCGGTCATCCTCAAGTACGGCGATTCCGGCGACATCACCGGCGACAAGAGCTCGGTGGTCGGGTATGTCGCGGCCGTGTTGTACGAGTCCGACAAGTCCGAAAAGGACGACCGGTCGGAGACGACCAGGATCGAGGTGCGGAAATCCGAGGGGCCGTCGGGCGAGGATAAGAAGAAGATGCTGTCCATCGCCCGCACCACGATCGAGGCGCAGTTGGCCGGCAAGCCGTCGCCGTCGTTCACCGGCCTCAGCGAGTATCTCCAGCGTCCCGGGGCCGCGTTCGTAACCTTGATGAAGCACGGTCAATTGCGCGGCTGTATCGGCCTGACCGAGGCGGTCAAGCCGCTCCATGAAACGATCGCCTATTGCGCCCTGCAGGCGGCTTTTTCCGATCCCCGGTTCCATCCCCTGGCGCCGGATGAGATGAAGGACGTCGAGATCGAGATATCGGTCCTGACGCCCTTGCAGACGGTGACCTCGCTGGATGAGATCAAGGTCGGACGCGACGGCCTGATGATCAGCCGCGGCATCTATCGCGGCCTCTTGTTGCCGCAGGTGGCCGCCGAATACGGCTGGGACCGCGAAACGTTCCTGCGGCACACCTGCCAGAAGGCCGGCTTGCCGGAGGACGCCTATAAGTCGAAGGACGCGGTGATCCAGAAGTTCCAGGCCATCGTCTTCCACGAGTAGGCGGGGCCGTCATGCGGACCGGTCAACCCGGCCCTAAGGCAATTAACCATCATCGCGTAGGGGCGGGCCGCCGTGCCTGCCCTTATTTTATTTGGGTGACCATGCGCCGGGCAACCACGGGGGGGTTCCTACGGATGCGGCACAGTCATTTTTCTTTGGACAAGGGTGTCTTCCTTGGGGTCGGGGAGAAATGGGTCTGGTTGGCTATTCTTTTGGTTTCATCGTATTGCCACGGCAGGTCGTAGGTTCCCCGTTGGTGGTGTCGGATGTGGGCGGACCTCGTCCGGATTATCACTCTCCGCCGGCTCGGCGTTTTCCCTCACCCCCGACCCCTCTCTCAAAGGGCGGGGGGGAAGGGATCCGCCATGAATGGCGGGTCGATCTCACAAGAGACAGAACATCCCGGCGATGTTTGGAGATGATATCAATTGGCGGAATCTACGAGATGAGTTTCGCAACGGAATTATGATAAATGTGGAGGCTGAATCCCAACTGGTCCATCGATCAATATTACTTTGGTGATAACTCTTCCAGGTTCGGCGTCATCTCCGACATATGGGCCGCGAGTTTCGCCCGTTCAGAGGAAACTGACTTTCTTCGTGGCCGCCGTGACCACGTAACAGCGCTCCATGTTTGCGCCCGAATCCGCAGGCATGACGAAAAAACCGGGCCGTCCCGGTTGATAGCCGGTCGTCGTTCCCACCAGGATTTCGCCGTCCGCAAACTCCACTCGAATTTTGCGCCCGGCCGGGGGACGTGATGGATCGAATTCATTCGAGTCGACATGGTGCGAGTCGCCGGTGAAATCCTTGACAAAGAACAGCGCTTTCAAGTCGCGCATGTGAACTTCCACGGGCTTCGCCCCGACCGGATCGGTCATCACGTTGAGATGAAACAGGTCTTTGGCCGGGACGAAATCGGCCGTCGTGCCTTTGACTGTCCTCCCGTCGGCGAACCGTACCACCACCTTGTTCATAGTCTTCTCCTCTCCAACCACAGGGACCACCCGACACCCTTCCATCCCGCGTATCCGCCGACGGTGATTTCACCATCCGGAGGGCGGTTCGACCGCGGCGTCTCTTTGATGTATCATAATCATCGGCATGGTAATCAATTTTGATAGGTTCATCAAATTGAAAAACAGATCAGTCCGAACAAAACCCTGTTGCCCAATTTGAATCTTGTCCGGCGCAAGGAGAGTGCATCCGCGGCGTATCGAAATCCCATGACAAATCATCGTCGGCCCGATGGTCCACCCCGGGCGGACCGCGCCCGGACTCTCCGGGCAGATATGGACCCGCCATAGGCGGGCCGAACATGATAAACACAAAACAAAACCCACCCGTCGCGCCCGCCGAGGGCGGGGCTGTGGGTGGGGCACCAAAATATACGGTCGGGAAAGGGTTCCCGACCGCGCACACATACGGAACCGCGATCACAGATCGCGGCCACACAGCCGTACAATATCGCCGCGTTAAATCAGCTTGTAGGTGAATCCCAGCGCCAGGGTCTCCTTGAACCGGCCGCGCAGGTCGATCGGCTTGTCGTACAGCCACTGCACGTACAGGTTGACCGTAATGTACTTGGTCACCGAGGCCGCCAGGATGTTCTCCCAGTTGACATGCGTCGCCGACCAGTGCGGGACGCTCTTGTCGGAGACGGTCAACGGTTTGAAGACGGTCAGCTTGGAGGTCCAGCCGATCCGCTCATGCAGTTTGAGGGAGACATCGGTGACCGACTCGAGACCGCCATCGGTGGTGGTGTTGGTCTTGGTGGTCTGGGCGACCGTGTCGAGCACGCGGCGGTCGAATGTCTCGCGCAGGGCGAACCCGATGCGGCTGTCGATGAATTCCTTGTCCTTCTGGTACAGCCGGCGGGTGAAACCGGCCGATTCGGTCAGGCGCATGGGGTTGATATACCGCTTGAACGACGGCACGGAGGCATCGAGCAACTGCGACTCGAAGCGCAGACCGATAAAGGGGTTGACAAACCAGCCGGTCAGGTAGCGGAGGGTGTTTTCGAGGTCGATCAGGTCGGTCGATTTGACCGGCTTCTTCCAGTTTTTGGTCTCTTCTTCCTGGATATGGGTCTGGCCGAACGACAGTTTGGCGGTGGACTTGGAAATCCATCGCGGGGCCAGAGGGCCTTCGATCAGGGCGTTGAGGTTGGATACCCAGGAGGCGCTTCCGGCCTCGCCGCCGACCCAACTGTCGGAGTAGCTGTTTTGGGTAACCGCCAAGTTAAAATCGGCGGACTTGTTCCAAGTATAGGTGGTGTCCTGGGCCGCGGTCGGCAGAGCGGACAAAAGTACAAAACCGATTACGGTCGAATGTCTTACGAACGTATTCATAGCCCTCTCCTTCTGGTGTCACCGTGCCGACCCGCCTCGGGCGCAAATAATCAAGCCCCGTCAGGACAAGCGGTTCGCCGGCATGTAGTCGCCAATCGTCGGTATGATAGAGACAAGGCGGGGCGAAAGGCAAGCAAAATCAGGCGGGGAACCGGGAGAAAGGCGGCTATTTATGGTCCGGGGGAACCCTGTCGAACGGCCCGGATGGCAGGTATATAATTATCAGGGCTTGATTTTGCTTGACTTCCGGGGCCCGGACAATAAATTGAGGTCGTGAAATTATTCACTAAGTCACGGTAGGCGAAGAATGAAGACAAATTACGATGCGATAGTGATTGGAGCGGGGATCGCCGGGCTGGCGACCGCCTTCAATCTGGCGAAATTCAAATTCGGCGATATCCTCATTCTGGAAAAGGAAATGTTCATCGGGTCCGGGGCCACGGCCAAGTGCGCCGGGGGAATCCGGGCGCAGTTTTCCTCCAAGGTGAACGTGCAGATATCGCTGAAGTCGATCGAGGTGTTCGAGCATTTTGAGGAAATCACCGGGGAGCCGGCGCTCTACGATCAGGTCGGGTATATGTTCGTGCTGACCGATCCGGCCACGGTTGATGGATACATGAAGGCGGTGGAACTACAGCGGTCGCTGGGAATGGATGTCAAACTGTTCGGTCCCGACGACGTTACCAGGATCGCGCCGCCGGTGCGGACGGATGACATCATCAAGGCGACGTTTTTCGCCCGCGACGGCCTGGGGGACCCGCATGAGTATCTGCAGGGATATTTCCGGGCCTGCAAACGGCTGGGCGTGGACGTCCTGACCGAGACGCCGGCCACCGAGATTGTCGTCAAGAACGGGCAGGTGACCGCGGTCAAGACCCCCAAGGGTGAGTTTGCCGCGCCGATCGTAATCAATGCCGCCGGGCCATACGCCAAGGTGGTGGGCAAGATGGCCGGGGTCAAGGTGCCGGTCGATCCGCTTCGGCGGCAGATCGTCACCTCCGGCGAAGTGGATTTTATCCCGCCGACCATGCCGATGGTGGTGGATGTCTCCTCGGGATTGTATTGCCACAAGGAATCGAAGGGCCTGCTGATGGGCTGGGCCGACCCGAACGTCAAGCCGGGATTCGATGAGTCGCAGGATCCGGATTACAACGACAACATCCTGATGCGGGCGATGAACCGGATTCCGAAGATGGAAGAGGCCGAGGTGGCCAACAGCTGGGCGGGATTATACGAGACCACGCCGGATCATCACGCCATCATCGGGTTCGCCGATGACGTGAAAGGATTCTTCATCGTCAGCGGATTTTCCGGGCACGGCTTCATGCATGCCCCCGGCGCGGGGATTGTCGCGGCCGAGGTCATATCCGGCCGGACGCCGTCGATCGACATCACCCGTCTGCGGCTGAACCGGTTTATCGCCGGCGGCGTGGAAGAAGAGGTCAACGTCATCTAGCACGGCAAACGATGATACGCGGGGACGTGATTGAGCTCCCCTTGAGGATAGAAACGCAAACGCCCGTCCTGAGAAAGATGGGCGTTGTTTTTTGGCATTGTCGGGGCAGACCGGGAGAGGCTGTCCCACAAGCCGGTTTTGGCCGTTCTGCAGGGTCCTTAGCCGACGGCGCTTCTGCGGCGGCGGCGATGACCCTGCAGTCTTTCAATGGCTTACAATGTGATGATATGTGCGATTTCCGGGAAGGCAATCTCCAG
>JAAZOE010000118.1 GCA_012797915.1 Candidatus Zixiibacteriota bacterium
AAAGACATAGCTTTTGATCTCGGAGGAAATGCCGAGGTTAAGCGTTTCCAGAACCTTGGGATTGACCGGGGTCATATCGTTCACCTTTGCTTTGGGGTGCCGGGGTTACATCTCCGAAAGGTAGTTGTTGTCGAGTTCGGCCAGCAGGCGTTCCTTGTGCTTGATTTCTTCGGCCGCCAGGGTTTCGAACATCTTGCGGGTGGCCTCGTTCTTGAATACCTTGGCATGGCGCATGTAAAATTCGTAGGCCCCTTCCTCGCGCTGAATCGCCAGCTTGATCGCCTCCACCGGATCACTTGTCGCATCGATCATACGGCCCATGTCCCTTTCGATTCGGTTCATTTCCTGATACGTCCCGATAGGGTAGAGAATATGGCAAAAATGTCAAGCGATTTGTCGCCCCCGGCGGCCGTTCGTCACAGATGACCGGTGAACGACCGGCGGCATTCGGCCGATAATTGATTTAGACCGAACGGGTTGACGGCCGATACCCGGCCGGGGCCGGAACAATAATCCGGCAAATCAGTTACAATGAACGGGCGCCTCCGCAGGTTTGCGGTTGCGCCGGAACGATGATTTGGTTAGAATGAAAACAGGATAGGACGGCCGCAGGCGCCGTCGTACAGGGAGTCATCGTGGAAATAACCATCACGCAGGAAAAGCAGGAAACCGGAGATCTTCCCCGCCAGATGCCGATATTGCCGGTCAAGGGAATCGTCGTGTTTCCCTTTCTGGTGGTGCCGATCATCATCACCGACAAGAAACAGTCCCAGTTGATCGACGATGCCCTGACCCATGGGAAAACCATCGGCGTCTTCTGCACCACCAGTCCCGATGTCGCCGAACCGGGATTCGATGATATCTTCCTGTCCGGCACCGCCTGCAACATCCTCAAGATGCTCCGCTTCCCCGATGGGTCCGTTCGCTTCCTCGTCCAGGGCCTGGCCCGCATCCGGATCGCCCGGCGGTTGACCGCCGAACCGTTTCTCACCGCCGAGGTGGAAGAGGTCAAGGACGTGTTTATTCCCTCGGTCAAAATCGAGGCGCTCAACCGCAATCTCCTGGCCATCCTAAAAAATCTGGTCGACCTGTCGCCGTATATGTCCGAGGAATTCTACATCTCGGCCATCAACCAGGACACCCCCGGTAAACTGACCGACCTGATCGCCTTCAACATGAACCTGTCGATCGGCGAAAAACAGAAGCTGATCGAGGAGGCCGACGTCACCCGGCGGATGGAAATTCTGCTGGGACATCTCAACCGGGAACTGGAAGTCGTCCAGTTATCCAAGAAGATTCAGTCGGATGCCGCCAACGAACTGGGGAAGATGCAGCGGGAATACATCCTGCGTGAACAGATCAAGGTCATCCAGAAGGAACTGGGCGACGGCGAACTGCGGCCGGAGATGGCCGAGCTGAAACAGCGGATCGAAGCCGCCGGCATGACCGCGCAGGCCCGCCAGGCCGCCGACAAAGAACTCGAACGATTGGCCGAAATGAATCCGTCGTCGGCCGAATACACGGTCAGCCGCACCTATCTGGACTGGTTGTTGGCTCTGCCCTGGCAGAAATCATCCAAAGATATGCTCGATATCCGCAAGGCCCGGAAAATCCTCGATGAGGATCATTACAATCTCGAAAAGGTCAAGGAACGGATCATCGAGTTTCTGGCGGTGCGACGGCTCAACCCGGAGATGAAAGGCCCGATCCTTTGTTTCGTCGGTCCTCCCGGAGTGGGGAAAACCTCCCTGGGACGGTCGATCGCCCGGGCCATGGGACGGGAATTTTATCGTCTTTCCCTCGGCGGGCTTCGCGATGAGGCCGAAATCCGCGGCCACCGCCGGACCTATATCGGTTCCATGCCCGGACGGGTGCTGCAGGGACTCAAACGGGTCGGCACCAATAACCCGGTCTTCATGCTCGATGAGATCGACAAACTCGGGTCCGATTTTCGCGGCGACCCTTCGTCGGCCCTGCTGGAGGTCCTCGACCCGGAACAGAACAACACCTTTTCCGATCATTACCTCGAAGTCGATTTCGATCTGTCGCACGTGATGTTCATCACCACCGCCAACATGCTGGAACCGATCCCGGCGGTGTTGCGCGACCGGATGGAAGTCATCCGCATCCCGGGGTACACCGACGTGGAGAAATTGGAGATCAGCCGCCGGCATCTGATTCCGAAGCAGATGAAAAATCACGGCCTGACGGCCTCCCACCTGGTTTTCCGCAAAGAGGCGATCACCGGCGTGATCGAAGATTACACCCGCGAGTCCGGACTGCGCAACCTCGAGCGGGAAATCGCCAATATCTGCCGCAAAGTGGCCGCCAAGGTCGCCGGCGGGAGCCGTCGACGGATCACCTTGGGCGAAACCGACCTGGCCAAGTATCTCGGCCCGCCCTATTTCGCATCCGAAACCCGCTTCAGTAAAGAACGGGTCGGCGAGGTGGCCGGGCTGGCTTGGACCGCCTACGGCGGCGAGGTGCTGAAAATCGAGGCGGCCGCGATGCCGGGGAAAAAGAACCTGACCCTGACCGGCCACCTGGGCGATGTCATGAAAGAATCGGTGCAGGCGGCGTTGTCGTATGTCCGCTCGCTGTCGCCGAAGCTGCATATCGGCGCGGACTTTTTCGAAAAACATGAACTCCACGTCCATGTCCCTTCGGGCGCCACTCCCAAAGACGGCCCCTCGGCCGGGATCACCATGGCTTCCTGCCTCCTGTCGCTGGTGACCGACCGCCCCATCAGGCGCGGCCTGGCCATGACCGGGGAGCTCTCCCTCTCCGGCCGGGTGCTCCCCATCGGCGGGCTCAAGGAGAAGACCATCGCGGCCAAGCGCAAA
>JAAZOE010000119.1 GCA_012797915.1 Candidatus Zixiibacteriota bacterium
GATGAAATCAACCGCGCTCCCGCCAAGGTGCAATCGGCGCTTCTGGAGGCGATGCAGGAACATCAGGTGACCATCGGCGAGCAGACGTTTCCTTTGGGCGAACCGTTCATGGTGCTGGCCACGCAGAACCCAATCGAGCAGGAGGGAACCTATCCGCTGCCGGAAGCGCAGGTGGACCGGTTCATGCTCAAGCTGAAGATTACCTATCCCTCGCAGGACGAGGAGCGGTCGATCATGAACCGGATGACGGTCGGTCAGGAGGTGGCGGTCAACCCGGTCGTCACTCCGGCCGATATCATCGAGGCCCGCAAGGTGGTCACCCGGATCTATGTCGACGAGAAGGTGAAGGATTACATCCTGAACGTTGTTTTCGCCACCCGCGAGCCGGGACGGTTCGGTCTGGCCGAGTTGAACGATTTCATCCTCTACGGCGCCTCGCCGCGGGCGACGATCTATCTGAACCTGGCGGCCAAGGCCCACGCCTTCCTGAAGGGGCGGGGATACATCACGCCGGAGGACGTCAAGGCGATCGGCCACGACGTGCTGCGTCACCGGGTGATCGTCACTTACGAGGCCGAAGCGGAGGAGAAGGCGGCCGACGATATCGTCCAGAAGATTTTCGACACCATCGAAGTGCCGTGAGAGGCGATGATACCGAAGGAGATATTCAAGAAGATCCGCCGGATCGAAATCCGGACGCGCCGCCTGGTCAATGATCTCTTTTCCGGTGAGTATCATACGACCTTCAAGGGGCGCGGGATGGAGTTCGAAGAGGTGCGGGAGTATATTCCCGGCGACGACATCCGCCTGATCGACTGGAACGTCACCGCCCGGACCGGTGTGCCGCATATCAAGAAGTTCCGCGAGGAACGGGAGCTGACGGTGGTGCTGCTGGTCGACGCGTCGTCCTCGGGCCGGTTTGGCACGCATGAACAGTACAAGGAAGAATTGGCGGCGGAATTGTGCGCCCTGTTGTCGTTCTCGGCCATCAAGAACAACGACAAGGTCGGCCTGATCATTTTCACCGATACCATCGAAAAGTACATCCCGCCCAAAAAGGGGCGCGGGCACGTGCTCCGGCTCATTCGCGAAATCCTCTATTTCACTCCCGAGCACACCCGCACCGACATCGGCGGGGCGCTGGAATTTTTCAGCCGGGTGACCAAACGGAAGTCGGTGGCCTTTCTCATTTCCGATTTTCTGTCGCAGGATTATCAGACGCCGCTGCGGATCGCCAATAAAAAGCATGATATCGTCGCCATCAAAATCGCCGATCCGCGGGAGCTGGAGTTCGGCAATTACGGACTGATGGAGCTGGAGGACGCGGAAACCGGCGAGGTGCTGGTCATCGATACCGCCTCGTCGGAATTCCGCTCGCAATTTGCGGCGCAGGCGGCGGAAGCGACGGGGGAACTGAAACGGTCGTTCCAGGTCATGGACCTGGATTTCATTCAACTGCGGACCGACCGTTCGTACATCATCCCATTGATACAGTTTTTCAAGATGAGGGAGAAACGGCGGTGATGGGAACGGAAAACAAAACAGACCGGATGCTGGCGGCGGCCGCGCTGGTGCTGTCGGCGGCGACGTTGGTGGGCGTTATTCTCATTTACGGCGCCCTGCCGGGACGGTCGGATACCGTCGCGGTGGAACAATCCAAGAAACTGGCGGGGGAACTGGTCGATAACAATCTGCCGGCGGCGGCGATCGAGGAATACCGGCGCGTGCTGGACAAGGGGAATCTGGATGACCCGGCCAAAGGGGCGGTCTGCTATCTGATCGGCCAGACGTATTTCGAGGATATCGGCGATTACGAGAACGCGGCGGCCTATTATGTCCGGGCGCGGTCGCTGGATCCGAATGCGGCCTATACCACCGAAGCCGGCAAGAACCTGATTGCCGCGTTGGAAAAAATGGGGCGTCGTCTCGATGCTCGCCGGGAGCTGGACCGGCAGACCTCGCTTTTTCCGGATACCGGCGCGGCGCCGGGGAAAATCGTGGCCAAGGTCGGCGGCCGGGATATCACCCTGGCGGAATTCAACGAGGCGGTGAGGATGCTGCCGCAGGAGATGCAGGACAAACTGACCAATCCGGAAGAAAAGCGGAAGATACTGGATCAGATTGTCGGGCGGGAATTGATTTACAACGCGGCGGTGCGGGAAGGGATCGACCGCGATCCGGCCATCCTGCGCGACCTGAAGAACCTGGAAAAGGACTATCTGACGCAGTACTTCATCCGGCGAAAAGTCGCCCCGACGATCAACCCGGATGCAGCCGAGCTGGAGATGTATTTCAAGGCCAATAAAGAGAAGTACGGCGGCAAGGAGCTGGCCGAGGTCCGCGACCAGGTGACGCAGGACTATGTCATGTACAAGGGGCAGAAGGCGATCGGCGACTATATCAACAGCTTGACCCAGGCGGAGAAGGTCCAGGTCTTCGAGGAGAACTTAAGATAAATGCGGCGGATCGTCCCACAAGATTATCGGTCGAAGAGACCATCGGCCTGGAGGCGATGCCTCCGGACGGGAATCGTCTGCCTGATCGGTCTGTCTATCGGCTCTGTGGCCTGGGGGGGCGGGCAGATCGAAGTCACCGCCGCGGTGGACAAACAGACCGCCTATATCGGCGACCTGATCAATTACTCGGTCATCATCACCTATGATTCCACGCTGAAACTGATTCCACCGGCGGTGGGGGCCAACCTCGGCGGGTTCGACGTCAAGGATTACCATGTCAGCGACGAAAAGAAGGTCGATCTGGGGCGTCGTCAGCAATCCTTGATCTTCAACATTCGGACGTTCACCACCGGCGATTATGTCATCCCGCCGATGCCGATTCAATATATGCAGCCGCCCGATTCGACCCTGAAGGTGATCGCCGCCGACCCGATTAAGATCACCATCAAGTCGGTGCTGGCCGAGGGGGCGGCGGCCGATACGTTGACGCTGCGGCCGCTGAAACCGCAGGTGTCGATGGCCAAAAGCCGCACCGGATTGATCATGGCCATCATCGGCCTGGTCGTTTTGGGCGCGGCGGCGGCCTGGTATTTCTTCATCTATCGCCGGCGCGGCCGGGTGGAAGACGCGTTCGTCGATCCCCGTCCGGCTTGGGAAATCGCCTTTGCCGAACTGGCCATGCTACGCGAGAAAGACTACCTGGTCAAAGGTGAGTTAAAGGCGTACTATATCGAGCTGACCGATATTTTCCGGAAATATCTGGGAAAGAAATTCGACTTTTCGGCGGTGGACATGACCACCGAAGAAATTGAAGCGGCGCTGGGTGAACGGAGGTTGGAGGAAATTGTCGCGGCCAAGATGGTCGGGTTCCTGCAGCAGGCCGATTTGGTCAAGTTCGCCAAGGAGATTCCTCCGCCCGAACGTCCGGCGCAGGATTGGGAGACCGCCTACGCTCTCGTGAATGAGACCAAGGATATCGTGCTTCTGCCGCCGGTCCTGGCGGAGCCGACGCCGGCGCTTGAACCGGTTTTGGCCGGTGGGGAAGGAAGTGAACCGTCGGCCGACGGCCTGAAGTACGCGCCGCCGGAGCTGCGGGAGTATTTCGCCGCCAAACACCGGGAGGAGGGCCGATGAACATCCTCAAGTTCGACGGCTGGGACCTTCTGCTGTTTCGGCTTCCCGGCGGGGTGGTATTGCTGATCGGCGCTCTGGTCATCGCCGCCATGGTCTGGTACTAC
>JAAZOE010000120.1 GCA_012797915.1 Candidatus Zixiibacteriota bacterium
CTTTGGCATTGAATATAACCTTTTTTGGAGTACGAGCATGAAGAGGGCCATGCTGATTCTGAGTGCGATGGCGGTGCTGGCGCTGGGGCAGCCGGTTCTGGCCATCCCGTCGCTGCAGACCTTCATCCCCAGTGCAACATGGGATGCCGGGACCCAGACTTGGGTGACTAATGCCGGGACCTTCGAGCTTTGGGTCATCGCGGCTAATACCGATGCCAAGCCGATCTTCGATCTGACCCTGGTTGGCGCTCTGGACCAAAATCAGGCTCCGGTGGCCAGTGCCTTGTCAATTGATGGTGCCGATATCGATGCCTTCACCTACGGGACCCCTCCCTCCTGGGGTGACAATGCCGGCGACTATCCACCGCATGGGATCTACCCGACCAACTACTTCGAACTCTCCGTCGCCGCGCTGGTCGATGACGCTCCGGAAACCGTGCACAATATGCAGCCGGGCGAGTACGATGATACGGCGCCGGGCAAAATCTTCAAGTTCGAAATTACCACGACCTATGATTGGTTGCACTTCGACTCGTATGGGTTCCTCCGGGAGCAGGATGGGCTGTTCAAGTTCTCGCCGAACTCCCACGATGCCGAAAAGCGAACTCCCCCGCCGCCGTCGGTTCCCGAGCCGGGCACGATGCTTCTCTTCGGATCGGCCCTGGCCCTGGTCGGCGTGGTGCGCAAGTTCCAAAAGTAACTCTGTCAACAATTCCTTTGTTGGAACCATAAAGGCCGCCCTCTCAGGCGGCCTTTTTATTTTCATTGCTCTCCGTCCTTGCCTTTCGGGGCTTCTTTCAGTTTAATCAGCAAAGGCACCCCGGCAAATCCGAATCGCTCCCGCAGCCGATTGGTGATGTACCGCACATACGATTCCTGCACCAGCTTGGGGTAGTTGCAGAAAATGACGAACGTCGGCGGAGCCGCCTCCGGCTGGGTCATATACATCAGTTTAATCCATCGCCCCCGGACCGCCGCCGGGGTCTGCCTGGCTACGGTCTCTTCCAGAAACTGATTCAACTCCGCAGTCGGAATCCGTTTAGTGTACTCGGCATGGACCTGATCAACCAGTTCCATGACCCTGGTCACCCGCTGGCCGGTGAGGGCGGAAATGAAGATGGTCGGGATGTAATCATAGGTTGGAACCGCCTCTTTGATCTGCTTCGTGTAGATGTCGACCGTCTCCGGCTGTTTCTCGAAAATATCCCATTTGTTGATTGCCAGGACCATCCCCCGCCGCGCCTCGCCGACCTCCTCGATGATCTTCAATTCCTGGAAATTCAATCCCTCGTTGGCATCCAGCAGGACCACGGCGATGTCGCACCGTTCGATCGCCCGGATCGTCCGCAGGGTGGTGTAATATTCGACGCTTTCCTTAATCTTGCTTCGCTTGCGCAATCCGGCCGTGTCGACCAGGATATACCGCCGGTCGCCGATGGTCACCGGCGTATCGACGGAATCGCGGGTCGTGCCGGGGATATCGGAAACGATCAAACGGTTTTCCCCCAGCAGGCGGTTGACGAACGATGACTTGCCGACGTTGGGCCGCCCCACCACGGCGACTTTGATAATCTGCTGATCGGTGCTTTCCTCTTCGGCTGCCGGAAGATGCCGGACGATTTCATCCAGCAGGTCCCCGGTCATCCGTCCGCTGGCGGCCGAGACGGGAAAGATTTCCCTGAATCCAAGGCTGTAGAAAGCCGAGGCTTCCAGTTCCAGCCGTTCGTTATCCGCCTTGTTGACGCCCAGGATGACCGGTTTTTTCGCTCGCAGAAGTTGACGGGCGATCCGGCCGTCGATTTCGTTGATTCCGGTCTGGCAATCGACCAGAAAGAGGATGACGTCGGCGTCGTCCATGGCCGCCTCGGCCTGCTCCAGGATCAACTGCTCCATCTCATCTTTGGACCCCGGCACCATCCCCCCGGTGTCGACCAGATAAAACGTCCGGCCGTTCCAATCGCAGAGGGAAAAGTTCCGGTCGCGGGTCACCCCGGAGGTGCTGTGAATCACCGCCAGTTTGCGTTTGATCAGCCGGTTGAACAGCGACGATTTCCCCACGTTGGGGCGTCCCACGATGGCAACCACCGGAAGCCGCATCTATTGTTCCCCCATCATCGCCGCCTGCCGAACGAGGTCGGCGATTTGATACGTGCCGGTCAATACCGGACGATTCACCGTTCGAGTAAACTGATCCAGCGTCATATCATCCAGAAAAAGGTCGTCCCCGTTCAGGCAGTTCGGCGGCAGAAGGATAACGTCGGCGTCGGTCCCTGTCAAGCGTGCGGCGATATCGGCGCCGGTCAACAGGCCGGTCACGGTCACGGTCTCCCCCCAGAAAACGTTATTAACCGGAATCAGGCGAGCGTGCAGGTTGCGGATGCCGTCAAGAAACGGAACGATCTGTTCCCGCAGTATCGGTTCGACCGAACGGCCGGTGACGATGCCGAGTCGGATAGGACGTTTCAAGCTTTTCGGCAGATGCCGTTTCCGTCGATTGAAATCGGCGATGAACTTCCGGGCCATCCCGACGCCGTTTTCGAACTGCGGCATATCCTCATAGTAGGCCAACGGTGGAATATCCCGCCCGGCCGCAAGAAAGAGCTCATCGGCCGGAAAGACGAACCGGGTCCCGATGGTCTTCATGAATATCTTCTGGCATGCCTCCACCTGGTCGATGGCGGCAGCCGATTCAGCGACAGTCAACTTGCGGAGTTTCGGCAAGCGGTCGCGATATCGAGTCAACCCCACCGGGACGACCGCCAGAGAGGCCACTTTCGGGGCCAATGACGCCAGGTCGGCGATGGTCTTGTTCAACTGGTCGCCGTCGTTAATACCGGGACAGATCACCGTTTGGGCGTGGATGACGATTCCCTGCCGGGTCAGCCGTTTCAGAGCCGGCATGATCGCCGGGAGACCGGGATTGCCGAAGATATGTCGTCGCAGGTTGTCATCGGTGGCATGGACGGAGATATAGATGGGTGACAGCCGCTGGCGGACGATCCGCTTGTAGTCATCATCGGTCAGGCGCGACAGGGAGATATAGTTGCCGTGCATGAAGGAATAGCGAAAGTCATCATCCTTGACATAGAGGCTTCGGCGCATCCCTTTCGGTTGCTGGTGGACGAAGCAGAAGATGCATTTGTTGTTGCAAACCAAAATCTTCGATTGGGCAAATTGAAGGCCCAGATCGCCGCAGGAGGTATCGGCCAGTTTGATTATCACATTTTTGTGGCCGACGCGGAATTCGAGCCGGAGGCGGTCTTCCGTGTTGTAGAACCGGAAGTCGATCTCATCGGCCACCGGGTGGCCGTTGACGGCGACCAGTTCCGCTCCGACCGGGATTCGGCCGTAAAGCGGCGAATCGTTATCTACCTGGACGACTTTCATGGCATACAAAAAAGCGGGCGATGGGAGTCGAACCCACGACGTTCAGCTTGGGAAGCTGACATTCTACCGCTGAATTACGCCCGCTTACACGTCTTTTGTCGGTCCCCCGTGTCAGGCGAGGGACGTCCTGTTCATCACGGCCGGAATCTACCATATCGGTCCCCTTCCTGTCAAGGCACAAAACAGGCATCGAAAATCGCCGCGGCAGACCCATCGAACCGCGGGCGGTTCGACCTACGGGATCATATACAACTGGTGTGGAATTCGCGGTTTTTTGCCGTATCGATATACCCCTCATGGGATTGCCGGGAAATGGGTCCGATTGGTTATTTTTGATGTTGTCGCAATCCGTAACTCCCCATCCCGGCCATCCCCCTAATTGCGCCTCACCCCTAACCCCTCTCCCGGAGGGCAAGGGGGAAAACAGCACAAGGTTGTCGGTTGAGATGAAGCCAAGACGAACCCAAGATGAAACCAATGCTTCCGGCCGCCTCGGGAACCGGTAAGTCGCTTCCCTATTGGCAGATACAAGGATTTTGTAAAGTGGCATTTGGGTTCGTTTGCTCATTTTCAGGGGGCCCCATTGAATGTCTTGGACCGGCAGGTCATTCGCCACTGGCGGACCGAGGCGGACAAGACCTGCCGGAAAGCGCCAAGCGGGGGAAATTTGCTGTTGTCGCATGCTCACCTTGCGGTTACGGTAAAATGGGTTCGATTGGTTATTTTTAAGTTTCGTGACATTCCCTCACCCCCAACCCCTCTCCCAGAGAGCGAGTGGGGCAATAATGAAACGCCGTCGAAGACCGCGGCCATTCGATCACCCTCAAGCCAAAAGCTTGAGGGTGCCACCCATGGGAATCATAGTAGGCAAGGCTGACGGAGGTCGATGCCTTCGAGTTGCAGGAGCTTGATCTTGATCGGCAGGCCGGGGCCGTAACCGCCGAGACCGTTCGAGGCCAACACCCGGTGGCAGGGGATAAAAAGCGGAATCGGATTGGAGGCATTGGCGCCGCCGACGGCGCGGGAAGAACCCGGTTTGCCCAAAGCGGCGGCGATGTCGCCATAGGTTTTGGTCTTGCCGAACGGAATCCGTTTCACCTCGGTCAACACGCGGGTGTAGAACGGAGTCGTGCGGAGATCAAGTGGAACGGTGAATTTGGTCAGTTTGCCGTCGAGGTACGATAGAATCTGCCGGGCGGCTTCGGCGTTGACCTCTCCCCCGCTTTGAACTGATGCGTCGGGGAAGTATTTCGCGATGAACTTGTGATATGAGTCCCCCGGCGTATCCCCGATATGGACGAAACAAATTCCGACCGGTGAAGACAACAGGGTAATCCGGCCGATCGTCGATGAGAACGAATGTTCTTTGAGCGTGGTCATGGCAGACCGAACACCTCCGCCAAGTCGGCGAACCGCGCCACAATCAGGTCCGGTTTGTAGGCGGCGATATTGTCGCCGCCGAACGGGGATTGGATGGCGATGATTTTGGTGATGCCGGCGGCACGGGCGGCGATGACGTCGTTGATCGTGTCGCCGATCATGACCGTGTCGGCGGGGTCGGCGCTGAGCCGTTTGAGGGCCAGTTCGACGATATCCGGGGCCGGTTTGACCCGCGGAACCTCATCGCCGGAAGCGAGGGCATCGAAAAGGCCGTTCCAGCCGAGATGCCGGACGATCCCCTCGGTGTGGACGCGGTACTTGGTCGTGGCGATGGCGATCTGGTACCCGGCGGCGCGGAAACGTGGCAGAAGCGAGTCGACTCCCGGCAGGGCTGTGGTCAGGCCGACCAAGGTCATGCGGGCCTGTTCCTGGAAGAGGGCATTGAGCCGGTCCGAGGGCGATCCGGTGAAGGCCTCGAACATCTCCTCCAGCGGGTAGCCGATATATCGGGCGATTTCATCGTGGCCGCGCGGCTGGTGTCCGGACTCGGTCAGGGCATAGTTGACCGCCTCGATCACGCCGGGGGAGGAATCGACCAGGGTGCCATCGAGGTCGAAGATGATATGTTTGCTCATTCTGATCCGGTTGGTCGTCATATGGGCATGATAATATCGGCGAAACGGTCATCTGTCAATCACGAACGGCGGTTCGGGCGGGATTTCCGCGATACGAATTGGTACCATTGGCTGGCCGGTTGGCGGAAACGCCGTCAGGCGACAAATATGCATCCGTCTGCACAATCGAAATCTCGGAAAAAGGGTGGGGATTTTCGATCCCGGACCGGCCGGAATCGATGAGGCGGGTGATGATACGCGTAAAACTCAAGGGCCGATAATCGATTACTGTAACTGTTCAAATCTTGAAACCAACCGTTTCCGTCCGGCGTTAAATGTATATGACCGGATAACGATGTGGGTCGATTTTTTGCTTTGCCCTCTGTAGGATAAAAGGGTATGTTATATGGTTGATTACCGCTTGCTGGACTATCAGGAGGTCATCGATGAGGCTGTTTAGAAAAGTCGCCCTGGAAGTGGTTGCTCTGGCGGTGTTCGCTCTGGGGTTGATCTGGTTGTCCGGGGCGGGCGTGGCCAAGCAGACGGCCAATCCGATGGCCGAGACGCTGTATACCAAGCTGCAGGGCAGTTTCGGCGGCGGCATGATGGTGGCCGACACGATGAACATCGACGCCACCGAAGGCGTCCCCGGATTGAAAACTCCTCAGGAAACCCCCGACAACCGGGAAACCCTGTTCAAGTATATCAAGCTGTTCGACGACATGGCATTCAAGATCAAGAACCGGTACATGGAGGATATCGATTCCAAGAAAATGATCTACGGCGGCATCCGCGGGATGCTGCAGGAGTTGGATCCGTTTTCGGTCTTGATGGAAGAGGATTCGTACGACCGGTTGATGGAGTCGACCCACGGCAAGTACGAGGGTCTGGGGATGCAGATCGAGACCCGGGACGACCGGATTCGGATCGTCTCGCCGATCGAGGGAACGCCCGCCTATCAGAAGGGACTTCGGGCCGGCGATGTGATTTATGAAATCAACGGCACCTCCACATACAAGATGACCACCTCGGATGCGGCCAAGCTGATGCGCGGGACGGCCGGGACGGCGGTCCAGTTGAAAATTCAGCGCGAAGGGGTGCCGGATCTGCTGGATTACGATATTGAGCGGGCGGTCATTACCATGAAGTCGGTCAACTACGCCGGGTATTTTCCGGGGACCAATATCGGGTACGTCCGGCTGTCGCGGTTCGCCGAGGAAACCGGCGCGGAATTGAAAGAAGCGATTCATCAGTTGCAGAGCGCCGGGAAGCTGGAGGGAGTCGTGTTCGATCTGCGTTCCAACGGCGGCGGGCTGTTGCAGCAGGCGGTGGAGACGGCCAATCTGTTTTTGCCCAAGGAAAAGTTGATCGTGTATACCCGCGGCCGTTCCGACGACAGCGAGCACCGCTATTATTCCACCGAGGAGCCGCTCCTGCCGGACGGCAAGCTGGTGATCCTGGTGGATGAAGGGACCGCCTCGGCCTCGGAAATCGTCTCGGGCGCGATTCAGGATTGGGATC
>JAAZOE010000121.1 GCA_012797915.1 Candidatus Zixiibacteriota bacterium
AGCTGGCCGGTCCCCCGGACATCAGGTCGGACAATTTTTCGTCGAACAGGGAGTTGTACACATCCTGCCCCAGCCCACCGCCCAGCAGGTCGCTTTTCGGGATGGTCTCCCGCATCGCTTTCAGCATGTGCAGAACGAAATACGATTCCAGCTCCTTGGTGGCCTTGCGCAGGCGCAACCGATCCCGTTCCATCGCCTTATCGGCCGGGGACGTCGATTGGGCCGTTTTGGCCTTGCCGGCCGACGACAAAGGGAGCCGGGCCTGTTCCACCGAAATTTTCATTACAGCAGCACCAGCTCCGCCTGCAGCGCCCCGGCCTGTTTCAGGGCCTGGAAGATGGCGATGATGTCGCGCGGGGTGGCTCCCATGCTGTTGAGCGCTGCGGCCATCTGCGAGATGGTCACCACTTCGGGAATCTCGATGACCCGGGCTTTCTCCTCCAGAACGGCCAGCTTCGATTCCGAGGTCACGACAGTTTCGCCGTCGGAAAATGCGTTCGGCTGGGAAATGACCGGCAGACTGCGGATATTGATGGTCAGATTCCCGTGGGCCAGCGCCACCGGCGATATCACCACGTTCTGACCGGCCACGATCGTCCCGGTTTTTTCATTGATGATCACTCGGGCGGCGGCATCGGGCGACACCCGCAGGTCCCCCACGGCCGAGATGAAGTTCATCCGGTCGTTGGGCAGACTCAGCGTGTCGGGAATCTTGACCAGAATGGTCCCCTCATCCACTCCGTAGGCCGCCGTCCCGTATTCCTGGTTGATCCGGTTGACCACCCGCGCCAGGGTCGTATAATCGGGATAGAGCAGGTCGAGATACAGATCCTGTCCGTTGCCGGTTTCCGGGGGCTGACGTTGCACCAGCCCGCCGTAGGGGACCCGCCCTACCAGGGTGTAGTTATTGACGATCCGGTTGCCGTCCTCCAGCTGCACGTTGAACCCGCCGATTGACACCGCCCCCTGCGCGACCGCGTACACCGTACCGTCGATAGCCGACAGCGGCGTCAACAGCAAGGTGCCGCCCTGAAGGGATTTGGCGTCCCCCACGGAGGAGACCGTGACGTCGATCCGCGTGCCCGGTTTGCTGGAGGCGTTGATTTTGGCCGTCACCATGACCGCGGCCACGTTTTTGACCTTGACCTGGTTGGGGTCGACCGTCACTCCCATCCGCTCCATCATGTTGACCAATGACTGCAGCGTAAACTGGGTGCTCTTGCCGTCTCCAGTGCCGTCGAGGCCGATCACCAGGCCATAGCCGATCAGGTCCGTTTCGGCATCGTGATGGAAGGCGGTGATGTCCTTGATGCGGACCGATTCGGCGGCGCCGGCGGCGCCGGCCAGGACGATGAAAATGATCAGGGCCAGAAGTCTTTTTGCCGTATCCATGGCATCACCTAAAAGATCCAGTTGAGCAGACGCATCAAAAGTCCCGGTCGACTGCCGTCGGAGATGACCCCCTTGCCCCGATAGGCAATCTGGGCATCGGCGATCAGATAGGAATCGACGCTGTTGTCCGGACGGACGTCCCGTTGCCGGACCACTCCGCTGAGCGTCATCGTTTCCCGATCATTGGAAATGCCGATGGACCGGCTCCCCTCAATGACCAGGTCGCCGTTGTCCTTCACGGCCGTCACCGTCACCGACATCTTCGCCCGCAGGTTGCGGTTGCGCAGGTCTTCCCCTTTGCCGTCGAAAGTGTTGCTGTTGGAGGCCTGTCCGCCGAACAGCGGAATGAAACCCAGCAGCCCGCTGGTCGGGCCGCTGGACGCCGAAAACTCGCCCGACTTTTCCGTCTTACTTTCCGCCTTGTTGGTGGCCTGCGTGTTTTCGTAAATGTCGACCGTGAGGATATCACCCACCCGATGGGCCTTGATATCCGAAAACAGCGACGTACTCTGGCCGAAATCGCCGCCGCGCAGGCGCAGGGCGAACGGCAGCAGCAAGAGTATGATGGTAATGATGATGATTCGTTTCAGATTCATCCCGTCCTCCGATTGATCACAGGGCAACCGTCACGGCTCCGGGGGCGGTGATGATCCCGCTGACCACCTTGCCGGAATCCAGGTTCCGGACGGCGATGGTCTCTCCGACAGCGCCGTTTTGCAGGGCCACTCCCTTGGCCCGTATCTCCAGGACCCCAACTGTCCCCACCAGCGTAACCGTCCCGCCATTGAGGACATCGGGAATCCGTTCTATTCTGGCCAGACCGACCTGACGGCCGGCCACCAGCGTGCTTTTTGCCCGGCAGCCGGACAGATGGGCCGGATCGGCCAGCATCGGTTCGGTCCAGGACGTTACATCGAAACGTTTGACCGTGAAGAGCTCCGGCGTCAACGCCTCGCCCCGATTGATGGTCCGCGCGGGGACCAACAGGTCGGCGTGAACGCGGACGTCAATTGAGCCCGTACCCCGCTGAACCAATTCTTCCTGACGATACAGCTCGATCCGGACCGCGCACCGTCCCCGCGGCGTACCCGCAGTCTGCGGCAGGACCTTCACTTCGTATCCGGCGATGTCGGCCAACTCCGGGTCCAACCGGGCCACCGCCACGGTCACCAGCGCGGAGTCGAACCCGTACTCGGCCATAATTTGGTCCGCTACCGCCTGGGACAGGCTCTTTCCCTGGACTCCGGCCGCCAGCAGGCAGACCCAACCGACGGCTACAATCATCCGCCGCATCGGTCACCTCTTGATGTTATTGGTTGTCTGCGACATCTCATCCGAAGTCTGAATGACCTTGGAATTGATCTCGTACGACCGCTGGGCCATGATCATGTTGACCATTTCGTCAACCACCGACACGTTGGAACTCTCCAGGGCTCCCTGATCAATCCGCCCCAACCCCTCCGAAGCCGGAATCCCGGTAATCGGTGTGCCGGAGGCCACCGTCTCCGTGTACAGATTATGCCCCACCGCCGATAGCCCGGCCGGATTGATAAAGCGGGCCAGCTCCAACTGACCGATTTGCTGCGGCGTCTCATTGCCGATGATCTTCACCGATACCTGCCCGTCGATCGTTACCGACAATTCGGTGGCGTCTTCCGGGATGGTCACCGTCGGCATCACCGGAAATCCGTCCGCCGTGACCAGGACACCGTCGGCCGACAACTTGAACGACCCGTCACGGGTATAGGCGGTCGTGCCATCTGGCATCTCCACCTGAAAGAAACCGTCGCCGCCGATAGCCAAATCGGTGGCATTGCCGGACACCGTGACCGAGCCGGAGGAAAACTGCCGCGCCGTCGCCACCGCCCGGGTGCCGTACCCGATATCCAGACTGACCGGCACGGTAGCGCCGGTGGCCGAGGCGGTGCCGGCCTTGCGGTAGTTTTGATAGAGAATGTCCTGAAATTCCAGGCGGGCCTTCTTGAAGCCGGTGGTGTTGACGTTGGACAGGTTGTTGGCGATGTTGTCGATGTTCATCTGCTGGGCCACCATGCCGGTGGCGGCCGTGTTCATGGCTTTAATCATATCACTAACCCTCGTTTTTCATTGCTTACAGGCGCACCTTGCCGACGTTGTTGAACAGGGCGTTCAGCGATTCATCCTGCGCCTGGATGGCCTTCGATCCCGCCTCATAGTTGCGCAGGGTCATGATCATGCCGACCATTTCCTTGATGACATTGATATTGGATCGTTCCAGGTATCCCTGGCGGAGCGAAGGGACGGTCACCGGCGTCGGTTCGGCCTTGTCGGAAACGGTAAAGGTTGAATCCCCCTGTTTGATCAACGTCGTTTTATCGGGGAAATCAACCACCTGCAGACGTCCGACCACGGTTTCATCAACCAGGGTCTCCCCGGACTCGCTGATGGTCACCACGCCGTTGCCGACCGCCAACGGTCCGCCGTCCCCCAGGACCCGGTATCCTTCATCCGTCGTCAGATACCCGTCGGGACTGATGGAGAAATGGCCGTTGCGGGTGTACAGCTGTCCCCCGCCGTCCGGGCTTTCCAGGACGAAGAAACCGGCCCCTTCGATGGCCACATCGAGGTTGCTGCTAGTAGCTTCGAACGATCCTTGCGAAAAATCGGTGTAGACCTGATCGATCATGGGGGTCTCCCAGTCCGACGTCCGGCCCACCCGTTCACGGGTCAGGGAATCCAGCTCCTTGAGAAAAATGGAGTCTTTTTTAAACCCCGGCGTGGCGGCATTGGCAATATTGTTGGCCGTGACCTCCTGTTGACGAATGCGCGGAATCATCCCCGAGGCGGCCCGGTAAATACCCTTGAGCATATACAATCCTCCGTGCCGTCATATCGCAACCGCTGTGCCATGAGATGACGGGCGCGGGCCGTTCGGGCCATCTGATTGTCGGGCATGACAATACGCGCCGCGTCCCATCGGCGGCCTCACCTTCGCCAACCGGTCGGGAGGAAAAAATATCCGTTTGGCCTTCGAATAATTTTCACGCGGCCTATACCCCCTTCCGCTCGCGGACGCCCGCCAAAATCGCCCCCC
>JAAZOE010000122.1 GCA_012797915.1 Candidatus Zixiibacteriota bacterium
ACCCGGCGATTTCAAGGCCTTCGGGCGGTTGATTGAACAGTATCGGCCCAAAATCTATGGACTGGCGATGAGACTGGCCAAGAACCGCGAGGATGCGGAAGATGTTTTCCAAGAGACGTTTCTGAAAGCGGTCGACAACATCCAAAGATTCCGTGGCGATTCTTCCTTCGGAACCTGGCTCTATACCATCGCCCTCAATATCGTCCGGGCCAGATATAAAAACCGCGATCGCCGGGAACTCCTGCCGCTCGATGCCTATCTGCCGGATCATGCGCCCCATGGGAAGACCGAACCGGCCCTGGCCGACTGGAACGATCCGCTGGCCAAACTGACGGCCGATGAGCTCCGCGGAAGGCTGCAGGCCGCCCTTGATCGGTTACCCCTTAAGTACCGGATGCCGTTTGTCCTTCGGTACTCGGAGGATCTGCCGGTGGCGGAAGTTGCCAAAGTCCTTGGCCTGTCTGTCGCGGCGACCAAGTCCAGAATCTTGCGGGCCCGCCTGGCGATGCAAACTTTCTTGAATGACCTGATTGTCGAGGATAAATCCAATGGCCGGATGTCATGACCTGATTAAAAAGCTGTCCGCGTACGCAGATGGCGAACTGGATGAGAACCTCTGTGCCGATCTCAAACGTCATCTCGAGGGATGTGCCGACTGTCGATTAATGCTCGACCATATCACCATGACCGTGCGACTCTGCAGAGAGGGAAAATGCCAGGAGTTGCCGCCCGCTCTCCAACAGCGATTCGAAGCCGTTCTGGCCGAACGATGGCGGAAAAAGTTCGGACAGCCCTAAAGTATCTGTCCAGTCTCCGGACATTCACCTATTGCATATTCCTATTATTGTCAACAGCTTACACGTATTACCCCACACCAATCTGTAATTGTCCTTTCAATGGACATATTTAATCGGGCAAAGACGCCGCCCGACATCGTAAGTTGTTATCAGTCAATGGGTATAATATAATGCCTGCTGGCCCGGAAGTTGCAATGCCTTATCATGGACAAGATATCCCTTAAACCCTAATGGGGCTGCTATGAAAGTTGCTACCTTACTCCTGGTCCTCCTGCTGGCCTTGCCGATGTTTGCCGTTGCCGACACGGACCTGAATTCTCTGCGTCCTGGTTCGCCGATCTCCGACGAAAGCGTCTGGATGGAACTGCTGAACGATGTGGTCATACCTCCAATAGCCGATCCCTTCGGCCCGATGTTCAACAGCAAACCGCTCGTGTTCGGCCAGACCGAGATTGAACGCGACCCTGACGTTTTCAGCGTCGCCTGTCTGCCGCCGCAGATTCCCGAGCCGGGGACGCTGGTCCTTGTCGGCCTCGGACTGTTCGGCCTCGGCGCCGGGTATTGCCGTCGCCGCTAGCTTGTTTGTCTGCCGGAAGACTTCGCAGGGGCCGTCATCACGGCCCCTTTTTCATGCCCAGCCGATCAGATCAATCGACCGTCCATAAAAATCGGGAAGAACCGCCACAACGCCATGGCCAATCCCAATAGCACATAGGTGATCTTCACCCAGGTCGGTCGAGAAGACATCCCGATGGCCATCGCCGCCGGAAACAACAGCAGATAATGCCGATAGACGGAGATTACCGACCCGGTGGCCGGCGAAAAGAAATAGAACAACAGCAGGTAAGCCACCAACTCCGGTTTTAGCCGATAGGGGGCGAAAATCAGAAAGACCAATCCATAGAAGAGCACCGAGGCGTTCTCGACGTACAGAACCGGGAATTGCAGGAACGAATTCCAAAGCACCGTCGGGGGGAATCCCCAACTGCGATGGTATTTCTCCTGAAAATGGACAATCAGCAGGAAATCATCGAACCGGAAATAGAAATAGACCGATAATAGAAGCGGCCCCAGCACGAACGGCAGAACGTGATAGACCAATTCCACGGCGAGGGCCCCGATCCGTCGGGTGGCGCCATCCCGCCAAAGACGACCGCCGACATGGATCACCGGGATGATCGCCGCCAGGAAGGCCGAAGGATAGGACAACGAAAACACCAACGCCGTCGCCGGAAGAATATACCGTCGTCCCCGCGCCTCCGGGTGATAGAAATAGAACAGGTACAGGCTGAACAGGAACAGCAGAAACGCATAGGGGAAACCGGTCAGAAAGTAAAAGGCGCTGGGAGTGGCCGCCAGCGCGATGACGCCGATCAGGGCTGCCCGGCGGTCGGCCATTTCCAGCAGCACCCGGTAGAGAAGAATGAACCCGGCCAGTGCGAACAGGTACGGAAGGATACGAATCCCGATATCGACTTGTCCCAGCGACAGGATTTTTACCGCCAGCGGCCAGGCCGGAAACCAGCCGACATTGCCGCAGATGTCCCCGGCCGGATAATGCACCGCCGGATCGCAGGGGTAGATCTCATACCCCCGCTGAGCGATCGCTCGATAATGATCGATATCCCAGACCGGTCGGAACAGAAAATCGCTTCCGGCAACCAGGGTGATGGTCACATAAAATCCGGCGAACAGGACGAACACGACTGCCGGGATGGCCCAGTCTCTGCGCAGCATATCCATAATTTATATCGCCGTCGATGGCGGACAACCGAAATATCAGATCAGACCGATAAATTCCATCAACTTATACCCGCACACCAGGATCGTGGCAATGACCAACCCATACCGAATGGTCCGGAACAGCGGGGTATCGCC
>JAAZOE010000123.1 GCA_012797915.1 Candidatus Zixiibacteriota bacterium
AAGATGGAACAATTGGACGAAAAATCCCGCAAGGGAGCCGTCGACCGGGCCCTCCAGATTATCCGCAACCGTATTGACCAATTCGGCGTCACCGAGCCAACTATCCAAACCCAGGGCGATGACCGTATCGTCGTGGAACTCCCCGGATTTACCGACACCGACCGCGCCCAGAAACTGATCGGCGAAACGGCTCAGTTGCAGTTCAAGCTGCTGGAAACCTATGAAAACGCGACTCTGCTGCTGGGGAAAATCGATAAGCTGATGGGCGAAATGGGGATTACCGTCGAATCGGTCACCCCGACCGGCGATGTCTCTTCTACCCCCGGTGCCGCCGAGACGGCTCCTGCCGGCGACACCAGCAGCGTGGATGTTCTGGCCGACCTCACGGGCAAGAAAACCGATCTGCTCACGGATACGCTGGCCACCCAGGAAGAGATGGAGATGGCTTTCTCGATGTACCTCGAGAATATCGGCAATAACGCCCCGGAGTGGATGGTCGAGAACGACGTGGTTCCCAACCTCAAAGCCATCCTGGACAAGCCGGAGTTCAAGCGTTTGATCCCGCCGGACGTCGAGTTCGCCTGGGGAACCCGGTCGGATATCAACAAGGGGCGAATGATGACCCCCCTGTACCTGTTGAAAAGCCGGGTGCAGATGTCGGGTGAATATCTGACCGACGCCAATCCCCAAACGGATCAATTCGGCAAACCGATCGTTAGTTTCCAGCTGACCAACGAGGGGGGACGGATCTTCTCCCGTGTCACCGGCCCCAACATCGGCAAGCCGCTGGCCATCGTCCTCGACGGCAAGGTCGAATCGGCCCCCAACATTCAGGACCGCATCCGCGACCGCGGGCAGATCTCGATGGGCGCTGGTGCGACTTTCACCGAAGCCAAGGACCTGTCCATCGTGCTCAAGGCAGGCGCCCTGCCGGCTCCGGTGGAAATCATCGAAAGCAGTGTCGTCGGCCCGTCCATGGGCGCCGACTCAATCAATAAAGGCCTGACTTCATCCTTCGTGGCCCTGCTGTTGGTCATCATCTTTATCGGCATCTACTACCGCCTCTCGGGAGTCATCGCCGATATCGCCCTGATCTTCAACCTCTTCTTCCTGCTGGCCGGCATGGCCGCCATGCGGGCGACTCTGACCATGCCCGGTATCGCCGGGATCATCCTGACCATGGGTATTTCGGTCGACTCGAATGTGCTGATTTTCGAGCGCATCCGCGAGGAAATGGCCACCGGCAAGACCATCCGGGCATCGATCGACGCCGGCTACGATCGGGCGCTCTTGACCATCATCGACAGCCACGTGACCACCCTGATTACCGCGGCCATTTTGTTCATCTTCGGTTCCGGCCCGGTCAAGGGATTTGCCGTCTCCCTCTTCCTGGGAGTCTTGATCTCACTCTACACGGCCCTGGTTATCACCAAAGCGATCTTCGATATTCGCAAGGGCTACAAAACCTTGTCGATTTAGGGCTGGAGGAGGCGCACGAGTATGTTTCATCTGATAGGTAAAACCAACATCGACTTCATCGGCAAACGCAAATACGCGTTTGCCTTGTCGGCCATTCTCATCATCCTCGGTCTCATCGCCCTCGTCATGATCCTGATCGGCAAGGCCAACATGGGGATCGATTTCGCCGGCGGTACCATGATCCAGGGAAGTTTCGCCCAGCCGATAAATATCGCCGATCTCCGCGGCGCGATGACCGGAGGCGGGTTTCCCGATGCCACCATCCAGGAACTGAAAGCCGAGGGAGTACAGAATTATTTTCTCATCCGGGTTAAAAACTTGGGTGAAAACACCCCTTCCTCGGCCACCGAAACGGTCACCAGCCTGTTGGCCCTGATTTCGAAGTCGTTCCCCAATAATCAATTCACCAAGGACAGCGAACACTCCATCGGCCCGGCCGTCGGCGAAACCCTGCGCAGTCAGGCCAAGTGGGCGGTCATCCTGGCCGTGCTGGGGATCCTGATCTACATCTGGTTCCGCTTCGATTTCCGCTTTGGCGTGGCCGCGACGGTCGCCACTTTCCATGATGTCCTGGCGGTTCTCGGCATCTTCTGGCTCCTGGGAATCGAAATCGATCTGCTGGTGATCACCGCTTTACTTACCCTGGCGGGGTATTCACTTACCGACACGGTCGTCGTCTTCGACCGGATCCGCGAAAACCTGAAACTGTTCCGCAAGAAGGGTGACTTCGTCTCCACCTTCAACATCAGCATCAACGAAG
>JAAZOE010000124.1 GCA_012797915.1 Candidatus Zixiibacteriota bacterium
CGACAGCGGTCGAATCATCACTCCGGCCGAAGGGAATGTCGGTTGCGATATTTACATCTCGACGTCGTCGGCCGGCGGCGGCCTGCAGATGATGGTGGCCGGGGTGGTGCGGTCGATGACGGCGGAATCGGCCGAACGAGCCGCCCTGGGAGCCGGGGCAATCGTCATGGATGTGATCGCTTCCAACGACAAGCGGCGACCGCATCAGCGGATTGAACGGATTCGCCATCTCCGCCCGGATATGATTTTGCTGTCCGGCGGCATCGATGGCGGGACGACATCGCACGTGGTGGAGATCGCCGAAATGATTGCGGCGGCCGATCCCAAGCCGCGTTTGGGATCGGGGTACCGTCTGCCGGTCATCTACGCCGGCAACAAGGACGCCCGCGAGGCGGTCAAAGAAACGCTGGCCTCCAAGGTCGACCTGGGGATTGTCGACAATCTTCGCCCGGTACTGGAGCGGGAGAATCTCCTGCCGGCCCGCGAAAAGATACACGATCTGTTCATGGAACATGTCATGGCCCAGGCGCCGGGATACCGCAAGTTGATGGCCTGGACCGATGCGCCGATCATGCCGACGCCGGGGGCGGTCGGATTGATTATCAAAACAATCGCCGATATCGAAAACATCGAGGCGGTCGGGGTGGATATCGGCGGGGCCACCACCGACGTCTTTTCGGTGTTTCGACCGGAGGGGGGTGAGGGGGTGTTCAACCGGACGGTATCGGCCAACCTGGGAATGAGCTACTCGATCTCCAACGTGTTCGCCGAGGCCACCCTGCCGAACGTCATGCGCTGGGTGCCGTTTGACATGGACGAACGCGATTTGCGCAACCGGGTGAAGAACAAGATGATCCGTCCGACGACCATCCCGCAGGCGATGGAGGAATTAATCTTCGAACAGGCGATCGCCAAGGAAGCCTTGCGGCTGGCCTTCATTCAGCACAAGAATTTCGCCACCGCCCTCAAGGGGGTCCAGAAGCAGCGCGGCATCGGCGACGCCTTCGCCCAGGACGCCTCCGGGGCGACCATCGTCAACCTGATGACTCTGGACATGCTGATCGGTTCCGGCGGCGTGTTGTCGCACGCCCCGCGGCGGCACCAGGCGGCAATGATGCTGATCGACGCCTTCCTGCCCGAGGGGCTGACCCGGCTGGCGGTCGATTCGATTTTCATGATGCCGCAGCTGGGGGTGCTGTCGACGCTGCATCCGAAAGCGGCCACGGAGGTCTTCGCCAAGGACTGCCTGATTCATCTGGGAACCTGCATCGCGCCGGTCGGCGAGGTCAAAAGAGGGGGCGAGATGATGACCTATCGGATCGAGCTTCCCGGCGGGCCGGTCTCCGGGTCGCTTCGCTTCGGGGAATTGCGGCTTTTGCCGCTGGGGCTGGATGACCGGGGTATTCCGATGAAGGCGAACGCTGTGTTGGAACCGGCCCGGAATTTCGACTTGGGGGCGGGCAAGGGAAACAAACTGGAGCGGGAGGTGTCCGGCGGCGTGGTGGGGATTGTTCTGGACGGCCGGGGCCGGCCGTTCGGACTGCCGACCGACAACGCCGAACGGATCGCCTCACTTAGGCGGTGGATGATGGAGATGAAGGCCTATCCGGCGGAAGCGCTGGGTGGAATGTAAATGTCGGCATCCGAGGCAAGCCGGCAACCGATTTCGAAAATGAGGGTGACGATCATATGCAGGCGAGGAAAACGATGAAAACACGAATCATCCTGACGATGATGGCGGCGGCGCTGATCCTTGGCGCCGTTGGCGGAGCCGAGGCCGGGAATTACGTGAACTGGAAGGCGGGATTCTGGTTCGCGGTTCCGGAAGGGTGGGACAAGGTCGATTACATGGTGGTCGACCGGTACCTGGCCCAAAC
>JAAZOE010000125.1 GCA_012797915.1 Candidatus Zixiibacteriota bacterium
ATCCCGGTGCAGGCCGTCTCGCCGCAGGCGTACAACCGCGTAATCTCTGTCCGGCCATCAACTCCCGCCGCCACCCCGCCGCACATGTAATGCGCCGCCGGGACGACCGGAATGACATCGCGGGTGATGTCGATTCCCTCCTCCAAACAGCGGATGTAGATGTTGGGAAACCGGGTTTTGATATGGTCGGCGGGAATCGACCGCAAATCGAGAAACACCGAGTCCTCGCCGGACCTTTTCAATTCGCTGTCGATCGCCCGGGCGACCACGTCCCGCGGGGCCAGGTCCTTCATCGGATGATAGTTCTTCATGAACGCCGTCCCGGCGGCGGTGCGCAGCACCGCCCCCTCGCCGCGAACCGCCTCGGAAATCAAAAACGGCGCCTTGCCGACGATCGATAGCGTCGTCGGATGAAACTGCATGAACTCCATATTGGCCACCGGCGCCCCG
The DNA here is from genome assembly GCA_012797915.1 of Candidatus Zixiibacteriota bacterium. GTDB lineage: Bacteria > Zixibacteria > MSB-5A5 > GN15 > JAAZOE01 > JAAZOE01. The sequence continues at coordinate 451 of JAAZOE010000125.1, forward strand.
GCGCGGCAGGCCATGGCAATACCGTCGCCGGTGGCGATGCGCGGGTTGGTGGTATAGCGGTACACCTGGCCGACTCCGCCCGCGGCCAGCATGGTAACAGCGGCCTGCATCGTCAGCCGCCGCTGATGCTGTTCATTGAACACATAGGCGCCGCCGCAGCAGGTTTTCCCCCGATGCTCGAATGCAATCAGGTCCAAGGCGATATGATCGACCTCGATGATGATGTTTTTATGCCGCTGGCAGGCGGTCAGAAGCGCCCGTTCGATCTCGCGGCCGGTCAAATCGGCGGCATGGACCACCCGGTTCTGCGAATGCCCCCCCTCGCGTCCAAGGGACAATCCATCCCCTTCCCGCGCCGGGGTGAACCGAACCCCGATCTCGATCAGACGACGGATACAGTCGGGGCCGGCCTTGATGATCTTTTCGACGACATCCTTATGGCACAACCCCGCCCCGGCGGCCAGCGTATCGGCCAGATGCGCCTCGAAGCTGTCGGTCGGCGACATCACCGAGGCGATTCCCCCCTGGGCGTAGTTGGTGTTCGACTCCGTCGCCTGCTTCTTGGTGATGATCACCGTCTTGCCGAAGTCCGCCACCCGCAGCGCGAACGACAATCCGGCGATCCCGGACCCGATGACGAGAAAATCGCAGTGATCGGTGGTGGTCATACCTGCTCCAACATTCGGTTCAGCGCCTCGGTCTCCACCGGCTGCGCCGCCAGCCGAAGCGTATACACCGGCCGGTCGAACCTCAGGCCGCCCAATTTAACCGCATCCTTGGCCGTTGTCAAATACGTGTCGGCCCGGCACCGCTCGGCCGCCCGCGGCAGCCGCTCGATATCGGCCTGCGTATACCGATGGTGGTCGCCGAAATCGTGCCACCCGGCAGGTTGAATACCCGCATGTGTTACCATACCGTACATACGTGGAAACGACCCGATGCCGGCAAAAAGATACGGCCGCAGGCCGAGCAAGGATTCCAGTCCGATGATTTCCCCATTAGTTTCGGCCCCGTCCAGCGTCAGGCGCCAATGAAGAATCGCCGCGGCGGCATTGAATCCCCTGGCGGCGGCATCGATCCGTTCCCGAAGCATGATCTCGTCGGCATGTATGATAAAAACCGCGTGCGCTCTCTCCAGCGTTTCCAATCGTTCTCTCAGGATTCCTCCGGGAAACAGACGCGCCTGCCCCGCAAAAATATCCGGGCTGATCACCACGATATCCAGATTCTTTTGAATATCCAACCGCTGGTAGCCGTCATCGATGATGATGACATCCGGCGCAAACCGCCGGTCGGCCTCGCCGCCGACCTGCTTTTTGTCGCGTCCGACGGCGAATGCGGCCGTCGGCATCCGC
>JAAZOE010000126.1 GCA_012797915.1 Candidatus Zixiibacteriota bacterium
AGGTAGTAAACGAGGTTATACAGGTTGTCGTCGAGGCTGTCCAGGCGGGCGGGAGAGCAGTACCGCCTGGCCGCCTCGCCGAAGGACACGGCGAAATCAAATAACCGCAGCGGTTCGGCGAAAAGATCGTCAAACGATTTCACCTTATACGGGACATCGAACGGGTACCGGCTCCAATATCCTTGCGGTCGGAAGCCGAGGTCGGCGCGGGTAAAGCCGGCCGAATCGAGAGCGCGGGTGAGCAGGTCGGGGGCTTGCGCGCCGGACGGTCCGGCGAGAGCGGCCGCCAACAGGATGATCCCCAGCGTTCGTATCATGACGCCTCCTGGTCAGAGCGGTTGCCGGTGACTCCAGTATATAGGGAAGATCCGAGGGATAGGCGATAAAAAACCGATCCGGAGGGGGGGGAAGAAGCTGGCGGTCAGGCCATACGAAGACTACAAATTTTTGTCAAGCAAAAAGTGACGACCTGTCAAATATTTTAAAATTTTTTGTTGCGCAGTTTGTAACATCATCGTAAATACGTGACGACTTGCAGGTTTGTTTAGTGATCGTGATTGACGGAACAGGGAAGATAGTGCCCGAATCCGATCGGTTGCGGAGGATTCTTCGGCAGCCGCAAACATGGAGGCAACAAGTCAGCGCCGGGCCGGTTATCAGCCGTCCTGGAATTCAGACGAAGGCACAACCGGAAATATCAAAATAAACCATAGGAAAAACTACAGGTTAGTTTAACCTCAAACAAAAGGATGAGCGATGAAACGACTGTTAACATTCACCGTTCTGCTGGTAATGGTGCTGGGCGGGCTGGCCTTGGCCACGGAGACTCGGGTGAATACCATGGGCGATGCGAACATGATCGTCAAAGACGACTATAACATGTTCGCGTTCCCGTCAACCATCAATTACTACCCGAGACTGTTCGCCGCGGAATTCGGCGAAAACGAAACCTTCTATCTCAAGGATGGCGACGAGTACGATGTCTACCTGAACAAGGTCGGCGCCAACTTCCAGTTCGGCCAGAAGTCGGATAAGCCCTGGGTGCTGGGTCTGTATTTCGACCAGCGGTACTATATCCCGGACATCCTGTACGATTATGTCATGGACAAGGATGCGGGGGAAGGCGGCTGGGGAACCGACCATCGGATCACGATGCTGTACGGTCGGGAACTGAACGGTATCCCGTTCGGGTTCATCTTCAGCTACTACAACGCCGGCAACAAGGTGGACAACGACACCATCTATTACGACGACGATTACTATAACTACGACCAGTCCCTGAACCGGTACGAGTTCTCCTTCGGTCTGTCGCCGATGCAGAAGAAACTCGATCTGGCCCTCAAGGTCGGTTTCACCTCCTGGACCGATGAGTACGCCTACGATGAGACTGTGGGTATGGTTGACAACTCCAAGCCCAGCGGGAACATGGACTTCGCGCTCACCGGCCGGTATTGGATGGATCCGATGGGCAAGTATACCCTGGTTCCCCACGCCGGGATCGAATACAGCAAGCAGGGTATCGAACTCTATGAAGTCGACGAAGGCACCAATGAATTGTACGAGGAAGTCACGTACAAGTACACGGCCTTCAACCTCGGGTGCGGTCTGAACTACGACGCCACTGAAAACGTGCTGGTCGTGGCCGACATGGGCATCTCCTATGAAATCTGGAAAGACAAGTACGATTATCCGCTCTCCGATTCTGAACCCTATGAGCCGAAGTGGACGGATATGATGCTGCCGTACTTCAAGGTCGGCATCGATGCCTATGCCTTCAAGTGGATGAACGTGCGGGCCGGCGTCCTGGCCGAATGGTACCGGGGCAAGTACGAACCGTACGATTCCCGGATGTCCAAGTCCAGTTACGTCTATACCCAGACGTTCCTGGGAGCCGGTTTCCACTGGGGCAACTTCATCCTCGATGCCAACATCGATCCCGATTTCCTGAGCCGCGGCCCCTATTTCATCAGCGGTTCAAACTCGGGTTACTACGACGATCCGTACGATCTGTCCAGCCAGATTTCGCTGAAGTACATGCTCGACTGATCGTTGAAAACCTGTTAGTCCTCGAAACCCCGCCCATCCGGGCGGGGTTTTTTATTTGCCCGATCCCGGGTCCCAAAACGCAGGCCGGTCGCCATCCTGCATAACCTGAAGAAGATTGCATATCCGATATCCGGGCGTCGAATGTCCGGACACTTTGCGATTTCCCTTCTCCGACAATGACTTGCGCCGGTTAACCGGATTTGGGGCGCTTCCCCGACTCCCTATGGGGGAATAGGCCGCCCGAGGCATACCGTTTGCTCAAATGGATACTCAGAAGGACTTACAAAGGAGTGGCGATGTTGAGCGAGAATTACAAGCGAGGCTTTTCCGACGAGAAGCTCAAAAGCATTCCCGAACCGAAGGTGAAGTACGACGCCGGCGGCTTCTATATCATGACCATCTCCGAGAACGTGAAAGTCTATTTCGACGATTATTACCGGTTTTTGGAGACCGCCTATGACCGCTGTCAGACCGAACTGGATCGGGTGAATGTTAAAATCGCCTCTTTGGACAAGACCTGGAACGAAAGCCGGGCCTACTATACCGCCTACCGGATCATCCTGCAGGCGGTGGCCAAGAATATCCGGTCGTTCTACACCGACGGCTCCAATTTCGGGGTGGTGATGACCCCGTGGTGTTTCGGCACCGTCATGCTGGAAAAGATCGAAACCTATCGCGAGCGGCTGGCCAAGGGACAGGTGCCGGATGAGACTCTGCCGGAAAATACCTATTATGTTGTCCGGTATCTGGATGAAATCTACAAGAAAACCCTTCTGGACCTGTTCGATTTCCCGGAAGAGGCGTTCAAGATGCGCTGGCAGTACAGCGAACTGCTGAAACGGTATTCGAAGGTCCTGCAAAATATCACCGGTTCATTGCAGTCGGTTCTGCTGATGGTGAAAAGTTACGGCGTTTGAGTTTCCGTCAAATTGGATATTACTTCCCCCCGAAAAAACCCGCCTCCTCCTCCTGGGCGGGTTTTTTCATGTCAACCAATCGGGCCGGTCGGCCGATAGGAATGGTAAGTGGGTGGAGTTGTATCCGTATGACCGTCGTGGAAAAACCGGAAATAGCGGCCGGTAAATTCCTGCCGATTTACCTCGAGGCCCTGCGCCTGGATTCCATCGTCGATTTCGACCTGTATATCAAGATGGGACACGAGCTGGTTTTGTATCGCGCCGCCAACCTGCCCTTTACCGAAAAGACCCGGGCCAACCTGCTGGATAACCTGGTCAAAAAGCTGTACGTCCCGGCCGATTCCCAGGAACGGTACCAGAAATACATCGAGGCCAACATCGACCAGATCGTCCGGGACCGGGAAATCCCCGAACGGGCCAAGGCCGGCATCGTCTACGACAGCACGAAAATGCTTATCAAGGACGTCCTGACCAGTCCCAACCTCGGCGAAAACGTCCGCCGCAGTCAGACCATGGTCGAGGCTTCCGTGGTCTACATCGTCTCCAGCCAGGAAGCCTTCCACAACCTCCTGAAAGTGATGTCATTCGACTACTACACCTACACCCACTCGGTCAACGTCTGTACCTTCGCCGTGGCCTTTGCCCGTCATCTGGGGTACAACGACGAGGAAATGCTCAATCATCTCGGAGTCGGCGCCCTGCTGCACGATGTCGGCAAGACCCGCATCCCCGACCGGATTCTGAACAAGAAGTCCCGGCTCAACCCCCGGGAGATGGAAATGATCCGACGGCATCCCCGCTACGGTTTCGACATCCTGCAGGAGACCAACCTGGTCCATTCCGACTGCTACTATCCGGTCATCCAGCATCATGAGCGGATGGACGGCTCCGGGTATCCCGAGGCGCTGACCGGCGACAAGATTCATATCTTCGGCAAAATCACCGCCATCGCCGACACCTTCGACGCCATGAC
>JAAZOE010000017.1 GCA_012797915.1 Candidatus Zixiibacteriota bacterium
CGCCTGGTGGAGGTGGAACTGCCGGAAGATATCGCCGGAATTCTGGAGATCACCGGGGTGGTCGATTCGGCCGGGCGGGAGTATGTCGCTCGTCATCAGGCCGGAGCCGACCCCAATCATCGGTTTTATTCCCCCGAAGAGCGGGACGGGCGGCTGGTGTTGTGGTTCGATTTCTCGTCGCATCTGGAACTGCCCCCCGATTCCCTGACCATCAACTACGCCACGACGACGGGGGTGGCGGCCAACGCCATCGAGGCCGGCAAGATCACGGAGCTGTACGAAAGCCATCCAGGCATCTCCGCCGTCGTCAACATCATCCCCACCGCCGGGGCTATTCCGGCCAAGACCGGCAAGCAAATCATGACCGAAGTCTCGGCCCGTCTGCGCAACCGCGACCGGGCCCTGACCTTCGGGGAAATCTCCCGCTGGGCCATGACCTTCGATCCCCGGATCACGTCGGCCGTCTGCGAAAACGGCGTCGAACGGGCCGCGCGCGGGGTCCGGCGGTGCGTGGTCGTCCGGGTCACCGTGGGGGAGGGACGGTTGTACTCCGAGGATGAGGTCCGGCTGCTCCAGACCCGATTGACCAGTTTTCTCAAGGCTCGTTCGGCGGTCAACACCCAGTATCGCGTGGAGATCATCAAGGGATGAGCCCGGCCGCTTCCAGGATCATGCCGGACCTGTGCAACCGACGGACGCCGGTGCATTATACCACCGCGCTCAACCTGCTGCGGATCGCGGGAGTCGATCCCGATCAAATCAACATCCTGGCGGTCGGCGAATATCAGAATTACAAAGGAGAGGTGCAGCATCAGGAGCCGTCGGCCGGGGCCGAGATCGGACCGCAGAGCCGGATCACTCTGACCATCGGGTATTTCAGCGCGGTCGACCGGATGCCGTACCAGTTCTTCTTCGGCCTCTTCGGGCGTCCGACCGGGACCAATTGGGAAACCAACGCCCGGCACCTGCTGGCGCCGTATGATGCTTCCCTCATCCGGCACGAGGCGCTGGCCCGGTTCCTGGAGTTGAAATACTGCGATCTGGGGATCGATCCCGAGCATCTGGCCAGATATCTTCGGCTGTTCGATTTCGATCCCTCCCAATGGGGACTGGAACCGGCGGAGGCATATGTCTGGTCCTGCCTTCTGCCGGCCTTTCATGCCTGGGCGGGGAATCCCGATCGCGTGGCCCGGGTCCTGCGCTTCTTTATCGGCTATCCCTGCAAAATCATCGAAAACGTGCCGGCGGAGTTTCCGATCGGCGAGGAGCTTCAGTATCGACTCGGGTCGCTGTCCGGACGGATGGGACATGAGACGGTGATGGGAAAGTCGTTCAGCGAGTGCGATTCCACCTATCGGGTGGTGGTCAGCCGCGTGCGGCACGAGGAGGTCGGTTTGTTTCTTCCCGGCGGAAAGAAGCGAAAGCGGCTGGAATGGTTGTTGGATCGGGCCATGCCGGCTCATTTGATCCGGCAGATTACGATCGAGACCGACAGCAAGGCGATGGTACTGGGCAGCGGAGACCGGGGAGGATACTTGGGGTATTCGACCTGTCTCCAAGAGGGATGATTCGTTTACGGATGAAGCCATCGATGGGTAACCATGTTAAACCTTGACAAGCAGATAAACGGGATGTAAGTTGTACAGAATGCGATTGGGGCAAGATGATGAGTGACTTGCGCTTATATTCGGTCAACTGGCAGGACGGGATGCTGATTACCAGGCGGCATCTTGTCGATCAGGAACGGTATTTCGAGGACCTGGCCCGATGGTACGGACTGCGGATCGGTGATTATTACGGTTTGGTCCGCAAATCGTTTTCGGGGCAACCGGCTCTGAATCTGAATCTGGCCCTCAGCGGCAATCGCCTGCGGGTCGAGGTCGTCCGGTGTCAGGCAATCACGCCCGACGGCACCTATATCGATATCAATGGCTCAGGCCGGAATCCCGTGCGGGGCGAGGCGGAATTGAGCGGGTCGGCGATGCCGGTGTATATCGGGGTCGATCCGGAGACCAAGAAGCCGGTCGGCGATCCGGATCCGGGCGAGGACCTGCCCCGGTTGCCATACTTGCAGAATACCTATTCGGTTCATCTCGGCCAGGCGCCGAACCTGCCGGAGGGACGTTTCCTGCAAGTGGCCCTTCTAACCGTCGGCGGGGGCGAGGTCTCGTATGCTCGCGACTATTTCCCGGCCTGTCTGACGCTCTACGGCGACGAACGGCTGGCGGTGAAGGCCTCCGAGTTGCGCAACCGACTGGAGAACTTCCTGTCGCTTTCCACCCGGGCTTATATGGCGGTGGTGGCGCCGGGCGGACTCAAAGGCGGCAGTACCGGTCTGCAGGAGGCGTTCAAGGAGACGATCAACAGCCTGGTGTATCATCTGGCGGCGACGATCGATGATTTCGTTATCGGTCCCAACGCCGGGCATCCGCTCTTTTTGGTGCTGGGATTCAAGAAGCTGTTCCGGGTCTTTTCGACCCTGCTCAATCTGCATCCGGGGTTGAAAGATTACCTCAACGAGCAGTTCTTTACCAAGGAACTGCAGACCGATGTCGGCCGGTTCCTGTCGAACATCGACGCCTTCATTTTGTCTGAATACAACCATCGCGACCTGGGCGGCCAGATCACGACCATGGACGGCATCCTCGACCAGATGCGCAGCGCAATCGCCTTTTTGGCCCAGACCAAGCGGGAATCGCTGGGCGAGCAGGCGGTGGCCACCGAGACGTTGACCTATGCCGGGCGGACCTATCACAACGCCCAATACAGGTCGAGCCGTCTGGAGCAGGCCGGGGAGCTGTGCTACCTGATGATCGATATCGGCGATGCGCGCCGGGTGAAGGACACGGTGGCGCTGTTGTCGAAAGGGTTGTTCACCGATACGGAATGGCGGAACATGCAGGTACGGCTGGGTTTGAACCAGGCCCGCGGGTTGGGGGAGACTGATCCGGTGGATGTGGATACGGTAGCCTTCGGCAACAAGGTGGCCCTGCATCCGCGGGACATGCTGGAGACTTCGTCGGTGCGCCAGATGACGCTGATTTTCCGGGGGGCGCCCGACGGCCGCAAGTTCGCCAATTTGAGCAAGATCGATTTGTTGATATACACGATGTAACCGATTGCAGCGGGAAAAGCCGTGGACATAAAAACCTACATCGACGACCTGTTCAAGTATCTCGAGGCGTTCGAAAGCGGGGCCGCCGATTTCGACACCGAGGCGTTCCTGCAGACCTACAACGGCATCTACACCGTTTTTCAGGCGATGCGGGAGCAGCGGGACCGGGCGGTGGCGGTGGACCAGATCTTTCTGGAGAAGATCAAGAAGGTGCCGCTGAACGCCTCCGACCTGCGCCAGATCGTGACGCAGATCTTGATCACCTATTTCGAGTCGGAGGCCGACATCGACGGCCAGTCGAACAAGTCGTATCTCTATTGCCGGGATTTGCGGCCGATCAAGCGGGATATCGCCTTTTTCGAAAACACCCTGGCCCCGATGCTGTTCCGCGAGGGGAGCCTCAACAACAATTACCAGCTGAATCACTTCCTTCTCAAGGAAATCGCCCGCTACACCAACAAATTCGGGACCGATGTCCGGACGGCGGCGATCAGCCCGGAGGATTTCAACGGTCTGGCCGATCCGGCGAAGTTTCTGGAATTGATGCGTCGGCGGCTGGTGTTGGGGGAAAATCTTCTCGATGACCGCACGATGCTCGAATTCCAATTGCAGGGGATCGGGGCGTTCGGCAAGCTGGGCAAGAAGAACAAGCTGCTGGAATATTACCTGACCCACTGGGGGTATCTGCGGACGACCAGTTTCTGGGCCCGGTTCAAACGGGGGTGCGGGCAGGTCTGGGGAAAATTCAAAGGGGCGTTCGCCAGCGGCCGGTATTTCCGGCTGGTCATGACGCAGCGGCCGATGGCCTATTTTTTCTACACCGTGGTGGTGTTGTTCTGGCTGGCGGCGGCGATTTATGTTCCGATTCTGTGGAAGAATTATGCGCAGCACCGGCTGCAGGAATTCCAAACCCACGCGACGACCGTGCAGAGCGGCGGCGGGCAATAATGCGATGATAGGCGTATGGGAATAAAGTCGATATTCAAGATTTTTCAGAAGGGCGCCAAGGCGGCCAAGAAGGCCAGAGGGGCCAAGGGGACCGACGGGTTCGTCTGGCCGCCGGGGATACGGATCGGCGTGTATGGCCACGCCAACGCCGGCAAGACGGTTTATTTCACCGTCCTCAACGAAGACTGCAAGATATCCAAGAAACTGCAGATTTCGGTCACCGACAATGCCACCGCCGGCGAATTTCTGACCAACTATCGCGGCCTGTGGGGGGTCGGGACCGCCACCGGGAGCGGGACGGTCGTCGATCTGCGCGGGGAAAAGAAATTCCCCAACCCGACCGTGACGGAAAAATTGCTGCAGTTCAATGCCATCGTCGACCGCAAGAAAAAGGTGTCTGTGGTGACCTATGACTACAGCGGCAAGGCGGTTTCCATCTCCGACCGCGACACCTCGGCTGAGAAGGTGGCCGATTTCATGGCCGGCTGCGACGGCATCCTATTCTTTTTCGACTCCAAGGTGATGGGGGCGGAACTGGAATGCCAGGCGCATGCCGCCTCGTTCGTCAACATGCTGGAACAGCTGGCTCCGCTCAGGGCCCGCCTGCCGATTCCGGTCGCCCTGGTGGTGACCAAGGCGGATACCCTCGAGGGTTTTGCCGGCGACGATCAGGTTACGCTGGTGCCGCCGGAGGACGAATATATCGTCTCCGAGGATTTCGAGCTGTTCCTCGAGAAGGTCCTGGGCTTCCCGAAAGTGGCGGCCAGTTCCGTCTGGACCGGGACGGTCCGCAATGTTCTGATCAAGCTGAAAGATTTCCTGCGGGTGGTGGTTGGCCGGACGCTGGACTTCCAGGTTTTCTTCATCTCCGCCACCGGGCAGAAGCCGGAAAAAATCGGGACGGATATCGGCCGGTCGCTCTATGCCCCTCCGGCCAAGATGCAACCGGTCGGGGTCAAGGAGCCGTTCTACTGGTTGTTGCATTCGATTCTTCGCAACCGGCGCGTTTCCGCCTTCCGGACGGTGGCCCGGTTTGTCCGGATTATCAGCCTGATCTGGATCGTGCTGGCGTCGCTGCCGTTTCTGTTCCATTTCCTGTTTTTGTATCCGCAGCCGCAGAAGGTGGAGAGCCGGATTCGGGCCGCCTACGGCGGGAGCATGTACAGCTCCTCCAAGGAAGACCGCGACAAGATCATCATGGCCTATAAAAATTACGAGCGGTCGGCCACGGTGAAGTGGTTTTTCGAGGAATTCCAGCTGCCGGCCTCGCAGATCTGGAACGCCTATTCCCGCTATGACAAGCAGGAGGCCGAAAAGGACCTCGACAAGACGATCGATATGTTCGCCCGGATCGTGGCCGACACGACCAAGTGGCCGGCGTATAATCCCGGCGACGGCACGGTCATCCCGCGCGAGGAGCACACAGCCCTGCAGGCTACCCTCGATAATTATCACAAGGGGGACGAGACCTCGATACTGTTCGTGCGCAGCGGGCGCACACTGATGTATTGGAACCTGTTTTTAACCGGAGTGGGCAATCCCACCGACACCACCGTCTGGCAGAAAATCCAGATGCAGGTGAAAACCGACCGGACGCTGCAGGCGACCAATCTAAGCGAGGCGGAGATGCGGCTGGGGGACGCCCTGATGGCCCACAAGATCGTCAAGGTGCAGGAGGTGGTGGCGGCGCAGGCGGCGACCGAGCTGGGGGACCTAATCAAGACCATCAACAGCAAACCGTCCCCCGATTTTCGTCTGGATACGGCCGTGACGCAGCTGCAGGAACTCAAGGCCAGCCTTAATCCGGCGGTGGACAGGGCCGGCATCGCCATGATCGACAAGTATTTGGCGGCGGCCGAAATCTGGAGCAACGCCCGGAAGTTCAAATACAAAGTGGTCAGCGTGCCGGGCGAGGGACATCTGCACGTGGAGGTGGTGTCGCGCGGGAAGGATCCGACGTGGGCGGTGCACGAGACGCAGGTTCCGGGACACGAATACACCATCTCGTGGGCGTCCGGCGACGCCATCTATATCGCCCTGGACACGCTGGGTCAGGCGGAGGACTGGGGCGACCAGGCCAGCGACAAGGTGCGGCTGGGCGGGAAGTTTTCTATCTTTGCCATGGACGGCGATATTCGTTTCGAAAATATCGGCAAGAAAGTAACGATCACTTTCATTCCCGGACTCTGGGATCAGATTCCGAAGCTGGAAAAATGACGCGCAGACGCGAGTCAATAAAGGAGCAGGCCATGAAACAATCATTAACGGGAAACGGCCCGGTGCGGATTTTCATATATATCGTCGTCACCATCGCCCTGCTGACGACATCGGTTTCGGCGGCGACCATCCAGTTGCCGCGGGGGACCGAGGTCAAAGTCAAGTTCAATACCGCCGCCAAGGTGTCGTCGGGGAACCTGGCCAAGGATGTTCCGGTGATGTTCACCCTGGTGGAACCGGTGATCATCGGCGGCGAGACGCTGGTCGAAGAAGGAGCCGCCGGCACGGCCAAGGTGGTCGAGGTGCAAAAAGCCGGATCGGTGGGCAAGCCCGGGTACATCAAAGTGGCCTTCGTCGATCTGGAACCGAAAGGGGCCTATCTGACCCCCGACAAATCCAAGATCAAACTCACCGGCGAGATCGAGAAAAAGGGGAAAGGGAAGAAACTGCTCTCCATTTTGTTCATCGCCGGCCTGTTCATCAAGGGCGGTCAGGGAGAAATACCGGCTGATGTGGTCTACACCGCCAAGGTGGCCGAAAGCATCACTCTGGAGAGCAAGTGAGCGCGGAATCGAGTTGTCGGGGAAGGGATCGTTCGGTCGTTAAGGAGATTGCCCAGCGAATCGGTTCGTAACAGATAAAGATCATCCCCGCCGTTGCCGAAGGAGTTGGTCCAGCCGGCGAGAATAAAGCCGCCATCGGCATCCGCCGTCAGGCAATTGGCGCCATCGTCTTGGGCGCCGCCGCATGTTTTCTGCCAGAGCATATCACCGGAGGCATCGACCTTGACGAGAAAGGCATCGAAATTTCCGGCGCCATAGGAGTCGGTGAATCCGGCGACGATATAACCGCCATCGGCGGTTTGAGCCACGCCGCAGGCCTCATCGCTTGCGGTTCCCCCGAACGTATCCTGCCAGACGAGATTGCCGGTTGCATCCGTTTTCACCAGATACATATCCAGCAGGCCCGCCCCGAAAGAGAAAGTGCGGCCGGCGATGATATATCCGCCGTCAGCGGTGGGGGCGACGGCGTTGCCCCGCTCGTCGGCGGAGCCGCCGAAGGTTTTCTTCCAGACCTGGTTGCCGTTGGCGTCGCTCTTGAGCATTAAGACATCGGCGCCGCCGGCTCCGTAGGACCAGGTGTCGCCGACCACGACATACCCTCCATCGGAGGCGGCGCAGAGGGCATGCGCCTCATCGACCTCCGTTCCGCCGAAAGTCTTGCTCCAGATTGAACTGCCTGTGGAATCAGTCTTGAGGATATAAACGTTATTGGCGCCGGGGCTGACGGTGGCGGCATACCCCGCCACGAGGTATCCGCCGTCGGGCGCGCGGGCGACGGCATGGCCGCCCTGCGCCTGCGGCCCGCCGTATGATCTCGCCCACACCTGCGCGCCGGAAGGATCGGTTCTGACCAAAAGGACATCGGCGCTGCGGGAGACGTATGAATAGGTGTATCCGGCCAGGGCGTACCCGCCCTCGGCCAGGGCGATAATCGCCTTGGCGCCGTCATTCGCGGCGTCCCCGAACGTTTGTTGCCACTGGGCCTCGCCGCCGGCGTCGATCCCGATCAGGAAGGCGTCGGTGCTCCCGGCGCCATAGGAATCGGTATACCCGGCGGCAACGATTCCGCCGTCGGGAGTTGCCTGTATCGCATATCCGGCCTCGTTTCCCGGCCCGCCGAAGGCGTTCGCGCCCAGAATCGGCGCGGTCATCCAGACGACGGCTTGATCGGTGTAGATGCCGGCGAGCGACAACGAATCCCCATCCACGCCGATCATGCCGGAGACATACGGCGTCACGGTGGCGATGGCTATCGAATCGCCCCAATCGGCATAGGAATTCATCCGCACGGTTGCCAAATGGGCGTATCCCGAACCATCGGTAAGGCTGGCGACCCGTTCACCCACGTCGAAGTTCAGGTACAGCGAAACATCCCCCTGACCCCAGCTCAAGGTTGAAATCGCATCCAGGGAGGCGCCTTTGGCCACGCTGTCGACCCAATACGGGGCGTCGTTTTCGTTCAGCGTTATGGCGATGGAACGGATGGCCGGGAAATTATAGACGAGAACCTCGTAG
>JAAZOE010000127.1 GCA_012797915.1 Candidatus Zixiibacteriota bacterium
GAAGAATATTGGCAACGGTTATCACCAGCTCCGGCGGTTCCGTCTGAAGATACGCCTCCAGAGCCGCAAGGGTATCCGGCCCGCAGACGCCGTCTTCGACCACATCGGTATAAAGCGTTTGGCCACGGTTGAGCACATTCAACGCCGTTTGTAAAAACGTCACCGCCCGCGTCACGCCCAGATTGACCCCGGCTTCGAACACCTCATCGGCAACCTCCTGGCTGGCGATCGAGTTTCCCCGGATACGGTCCCAATACTGCTGCCTATAGAACAGCCTGACTGCTTCCTGCAGGGCTTTTCGGTGATCGAGACATCCCGGGAAATCGGGGGAGTTTTTCGCGGCATCGATTACCGTCCATCCCTCCCAGCCGGGATGATGCCGACGGGCGATGCCCCGGTAGGTTTCTCCGCCCGGATCATCGGGGTCGTTGACATACCCGCCTTCGAACCGGATGGTCTTCCGGAAAGCCCGCGCGAAATCGGCCATGCCTCCTCCTCTTTTCCGGCCGGGGGTACAGGTCAGCCGGCGAACTCGCCGCGGACGGTGCCCCGCGCGATGCGTCGATCCCGGAGAATGGTCAGGAGCCAGTATACGATGCCCGTCCCGATCATCCACAGCGCCCACCCTCCATATCCGCCGTACCCGGACCGGGCTATCATAATAACCGGCAGAAGTATCGGTAGGTAGGCCAGCAGATAAATGGCGAACATTCCGAATGAACTGCTCCCGGACTTGTACTCCGTCGCGAAAGGCAATTCACTCTTGGCCAGATTTCCGATGACCAGGGCCAACATCGCCAACATGCTTAGAAATGCGGCATGCAAAAGGGCGTGAAACGCCGCGCCGAAGATAAAACCGAACATGATCCACATCGCCGCAAGGACCGGAAAGATAAGCAATGCGGTTACCACACGATTGGCCGCCCGCACCAGGCTTCGGTGGTCGGAGGGAGCGACGAAATAGATCCATGCGGCCCGCCAGGCATTCGACATGGATATATTCATTTGAACGCCCATGGCCGCCATGCATACGAAATATCCGATCCAGGCCTGAAACATTCACGTCCCCCGCGATGGCCCCAGAAAAGGATCCTGCGGAAAGGATTCCTTATGGATGTAAACCATCATCGGTATGATAAAGATGAGGGCCGCCGAACCCAGGATCGCCATCCGAAACCGGGTATCATGTCGAAACTGGGCTTTGGTCAACGCAAACACCGCCCGATCCTCTGGGGTCGCCAATCGTCTGATAAATCCGCCAAAGGCCGTATCCCCCATCGGTCGCCGCACCGTCCCCCGCGGTACCGTCCCCGCCGACAACGATTCGGCGTACGTCAATGACAGGCTGCCCGAAATGAGCCGGAAGAGAATAACCAGCACGGTAACGCCCAGCATCCCCAGACCGAAAAGCCCTCCATTCCAGCCGCCTTCGAACAGTCGCACCCAGGCCGCGAACCAATACGCCGGAGAACACTGCAAAACCGGGTGGACCGCCGCATCGATCCCCCCCAACCAGGGGCCTATCTTGTCGGGCAGAATGAATATCCCCGCCCAGATAATCAGGCCAAAAGCGAATTGGACATACCCCAGCCATCGTTCCATTCGCCCCCGATTGAACCGCCCCATCAGCCAGGCATAGGCGACCGCCACCGCCAGCGAAATGGTCATGCTGGCGACCCAGAAGTGGATAAGAACGACGAAGAAGGCGGCGAGGCTGTGCCGGAAGATGGCCGTGACCACGGCCGGCACAAGCGCTACCGCCGCCGTCAGGATGGACACCAGCGCCACCATCTGCGACAACCTGGCGATATAGTACGTCCGCGAATTCACCGGCATCGCGCCGATGACGGCGTAATCGTCCGGCGTCACGATCACCTGGCCGAATTCTATCAGGATTTGCATGGCCATCACAAACAGGATGAGTGTGCCGCCGATGACCAAACCCGAAAACAGGTCCGCGCTCTTGGCCATCACCGCCGCCAGCATCAACGAATAGAAAACATTCGTTCCGATAAGGATGACGAACGCCCAGCGGTATGGCCCGCGCTCCGCTCCCCCGGCGAACGGAATGAGACTGCCGCGGACGGTCTGTCGCAATCCCGCCCGGACCAGCGACCGGACCTGCTGCCAGTCAACCGATGTTCGCTCGCCGTCCATCGTCCTCCGCATCTCCCCGCCCGTGGATGGCGTCGACTATCTCCCCGGCCTGAGCGGCGATATCCCGCGCTCCAGTCAGGACGTTGAACGCCCGGTCCAGCGACGACTGCCCGGCCGCGGCCATGACCTCCGCCGCCGTGCCGCACGCCTGCGCCCGGCCATGGTTGATGATCAGCACCCGATCGGCCAGGTGCTCCACCATCTCCAGCATATGCGATGACAACAGCACCGCCTTGCCCTCCCGCGCCTGGCGCCGGAATATTTCCTTGAACACCGAGACCGTGTTGGCATCCAGCCCGGAAAACGGTTCGTCCAAAATGATCAGCTTCGGGTCGGGCAATAACGCCGCCAGAATCATGATCTTTTGTTTCATTCCCTTGGAGTACTCGCGCAGGATTTGATCGGCCATCGGCTCCAGGCCAACCAGACCCAGCAGCCGTTCCGCCTTCCGGGCGACCGCCGTCGGGTCGAGATGGTATAATTCCCCCACGAATGACAGGTATTCCCGTCCGGTCAGGCTTTCATACACCGCTCCGTTTTCCGGGACATAGCCGATCAGGAACTTATGATCGCCGCCTTCCGGGATGACCGGCTGGCCATCGATCGTCGCCTCCCCCCCGTCGGGGCGAAGCAGTCCCAGGATTATTTTCAGGGTCGTGGTCTTGCCCGCCCCATTGGGCCCCAGGAGGGCAAAAATCTCTCCCGCCTTGACCTGAAAGGATAAATCATCGACCGCCGGCACGCCGCCGTACCGTTTCGACAGATTGGCAATTTTCAGCATGGGTCCGCCTTCTGCAATGGTAGGAAGATATATCGCCGGCGGTCCGGCTGTCAATCACAAATCCCCGCCCCGCCTTTCCGATTGACAAACCGTCGGAAAACCGTATTATACCCTAGTGGACAACCGCGTTTCTCGCCCAGAGGATCGGTTACTTCCTTGTCTTCGGAGCTGAAACGATATGCAGGGTTCGGGGTTCAGGCATCGCATCCGGAAAGAACTGCATCAACCGGTTCCCGGCCGTTTTCTGCCTTTCACCCATACTTCGCGCGGACCGGCCGCCCCTGGCTCCGGCCCGTCGTCGTCCCACAATCCCCGTCGTTTCCTCCCCTACCGATCGGCGGTCAAATAATATGGCCCAAATGACGACCTTAACACTAGAGGGTATCATGCAGCGAACCAGTGTGATAATGATGCTTCTCCTGACAGTCCTGCTCTGCGGCGGCGCGGCCGTGGCGCAGGTCAGCGAGGGCGGCTCACCGCTCGTCCTCAGCAAATCTCTCCCGGCGATCGTGCCAACCGTTGAGATGGGTCCCGTCGACATCCCGGCTCTGCTGGCCGAGGATGAAATCGAGGCCGCCGAAGGCCTGCCGTTCCGCTTCGGCAACCCGTTCGAGGTTAACTATAACCTTGACAACTCCGGCGCCTGGACGGACCTGGCCGATGGCGGACGGGTCTGGCGTCTGCGGATTCAGTCTCCCGGCGCCTTCTCCCTCAATCTCATCTATGACCAGTACGAGCTGCCCGACGGCGCCACGCTCTTTCTGTACAACGACGACCTGAGCATGGTCATCGGCGCCTTCACCGCCCGGAACAACAAGGACCACGGTCAATTCGCCACCGGTCCGGTCAAGGGGGATGTCACCGTCCTCGAATATTACGAACCGGCCGCCGTCCGCGGCCAGGGCCGCCTGAGCATCTCCAGCGTGGTTCACGCTTACAAAAATATCTTCAGCTATGACGTCACCAAGGATGCCCTCGGCTTCGGCGAGTCCGGTTCCTGCAATAACAACGTCAACTGCCCCGAAGGGGCCAACTGGCAGGACGAAAAACGCGGCGTAGCCATGATTCTGACCGCCGGCGGCTCCCGCATCTGCAGCGGCAGTCTCATCAACAACGTCCGCCAGGACCAGACCCCGTATTTTTTGACCGCCTACCACTGCCTCGGCGGCGAAACCACCTGGATCTTCATGTTCAATTATGAAAGCCCCAGCTGCAGCAATATCAACGGACCCACCAACCAGACCGTCTCCGGATGCGTCAAACGCGCCAGCTATTCGACCTCCGACTTCGCGCTGCTGCAGCTGAGCGAACAGCCGCCCTCGTCCTATAACGTCTATTACTCCGGCTGGTCCAACATCAATGCCAACTCGCAGTCGTCGACCGGCATCCATCATCCCAGCGGCGATATCAAGAAGATTTCCTTCGATTATGACTCCACGACCACAACCGAATACCTCGGCACCTCCCCCGGCACGACCCATCTGCGGATTACCGCCTGGGATGACGGCACCACCGAAGGGGGTTCGTCCGGATCGCCGCTGTTCGACCAGAATCACCGCATCGTCGGCCAACTGCACGGCGGCTACGCCTCCTGCACCAGCATTACCTCCGACTGGTACGGCAAATTCTCCCGGTCGTGGACCGGCGGCGGGAGTTCCACCAGTCGCTTGAGCGACTGGCTCGATCCCGATAATACCGGCGCCACCGTGCTTGCCGGCTTCGATCCCAACGCCGGCGTGAGCATCACCCACACGGGCCTGCCCAACACCACCGATACGGTCAATGCCTACGAGGTCGTCTGCACCATCACCTCCAACGCTAGCCTGGAACCCGATTCCCTGGTGTTGTATTATGCCGTGCCGGCCGCCTGGAACGCCGTCCTGCTGGAATCGACCGGGACCGTCGACGAATATCACGGCTATATCCCGGCCCAGTCGGCCGGCTCGACCGTCAACTACTACGTCTTCGCCAAAGACGTCAATGGTTCCGCCGAC
>JAAZOE010000001.1 GCA_012797915.1 Candidatus Zixiibacteriota bacterium
AATGGCCTCACTCCCAGGACGACTTTCCCGATGTAATGAGTCGCTTCCTCCAGGCATGCATTCAATAAAGCCAGGAATAACTCCCGGGAATCGGCGCCCAATCGCCTCAATCCATCGTCGAAATCGGCCTCGTAGGATGGCCGTTCGAACGAGAGGCGGGGATGTCGCCACACTGTTTCGGCCATGATCGACTCCTTTCCGTAGGTGATACTCCCCGACAGTCGGCGGGCGCTAGCGCAATGTGAACCGGCAGTCCAATGGGTCGAGACGTCGGTTTTTGCCTTGAATACGCACGCGGCCTGCGGGTATATTTACTATAAAGGTATAGGTTTTGGAGGAGATATGATCTTCCGTTGGCGGATGAACTGTCGTGCGGCCGTGGCGGCCGTCTTGTTGATTGTTTCGTTGTCCGGCGCCTCGTTCGGCCGGGATTTCCGGGCCAAGGCAGACCGGTTCATGGAGGCGCTCACGACCGGGCAGTATGATTCGGCGGTCGCGGAATTTTCACCCCAGGTGGCGGCCCAGCTTCCGGCGAACATGCTCGAACAGGTCTGGTCCGGAGTGGTCGCCCAACTCGGCGGGCTGATCGAGTATACTTTCACGTCTTCGGCGTCATCGGATACGGTCACCACCTATGTGTATCTGGCGGAGTTCGAGAAGACCAACCTCACCGCGCTGGTGAGTTTCAATCCGGCCGGCAAAATCAATGGCTTTTATTTCCGCCCGGCGGAGCCGTCCCGGCAGAAGAAACCGTCCTATCGCCTTCCCTCCTATGTGGACACCGCCGCGTTTACGGAAGCGGAGATCGCCATTCCGGGAGCGTCGCCGGTCCCGGCGACCCGCGTGACGGTCAACATCGGCCGTCCGGCGCCGGTTGTCCTGATGGTCCCCGGTTCCGGTCCGAACGACCGGAACGAGACTCTCTTCGAGAATCAACCGTTCAAGGATATCGCCTGGGGTTTGGGATCGATGGGGGTGGCCTCGATTCGGTTCGACAATCGGTCGTATGTCGTGGGGATGCAAAAGACCGCCGGATTGGATTTGAATCAATACCTGATGGATGATATCGCCTCCTGTCTGGCGTATATCCGTTCGGAACCGACCCTGTTCGATACCACCCGGATTTTTATTCTGGGTCACAGTCTGGGGGGGGTGGTGGCGCCGATCGCCGCAAAACGGGACGGCCGTCTGGCGGGGATTATCATGATGTCGGCCACGGCCAGACCCCTGACCGAGGTCGTAGTCTCTCAATATAAGTATCTGGGATCGCTGGAGGCCGACAGTCTGCAGGAGACGGTTAAAGGCCAGATCGCGGCCATTGAGGAGGCCTGCGACAAGATTCGGAGACGGACGTTTCCCAAGAACGAACTGTTTGTGTTCGCCTCCGGCCAGGTTTGGTATGACCTGTCGGACAACGACAACGTCGCCGCCGCCAAGGGATTGACGATTCCGATGCTGCTTCTCTTCGGCGGCCGGGACTATCAGGTAGTCGATGCCGACCGGGAAATTTGGCAGAAGACCCTCGGGGATCGAGGAAACGTCGTCATTAAACGGTACGATAACCTCAATCATTTGTATCAGCCGGGGGTCGGCATGGCCAATAACACCGAGTATATGACCAATCTGGCGCCCGTGGACGGGCCGGTGTTGATCGATATTGCCGACTGGATACAAGGTTTGGGGCGCTAAAGCCGAGAGTATATTTTCGGCGGGACAAATGTAAATCCGCCATCGGCGGACTACCCATAAACGATCATCATTTCGCGTGCGTTTCTCCCGGAGAGGGGATGTTCCGGGAGAATTGAATCCGCAGATACCCCCCGTTTGCACGTCCGCCTGCAAGCGGGACCGATTGTTTTGGCTTGAATTCGAACCCAAAAGACGTATTTTCCGTACAGTACAAGAAGCGGCATTCATCGCGCGGGAAACGGGCCTCCGCCGATGCGGATGTTTTGGCCTCGTGGGGAGTAGAATTTCTATGAAACGAAGCATGCAATCGATCGCGTTGTCGGCCGTTATCCTGGCCATAACCATCGGGTCGGTTCTGGCCGGGACGGTCTTCGAGACGTTCCAGCCGAATCAACAGGTCAGGGGATTCACGGTTGAGAATCTCTATCTCAACGCCCGGAATGAGGCGTTCGGTGCGCGCCTCCGGCATGTTGCCACCGGGTTCACCATGGACCTGTTCGAGCTGCAATCGGTGCCGCAGGCGTTCTTGTGGGTCAGCACGCCGGTCCTCGATGACCGGGGAGAACCACATGCCGGCGAGCATCTCCTGCTGGGCAAGGGGAACAAGGCCCGGTTCGTTTCTTCGCAGGAAAACATGTTCCTGGGCAAGAGCACGGCCTACACCGCCACCGATCACACCGTCTATCCATTCAGCTCCGAGGGGGGAAATGACATTTTCTATACCCTCTTCGAGTCGCAGATGGACGCGTTGCTGTATCCCGATTTTTCGGATGAGGAAATCCGGCGGGAGGTCTGCCATATCGGGGTCGAGGCCGATCCCAACACCGGGGCGCTTCGGTTGGACGAAAAGGGGACGGTCTACACCGAGATGGTCAGCGTCTTCGAAAAGCCGTGGGATTATCTGGAGCAGGCGATGGCCACGATGATTTATGGGGAGAACCATCCGCTCTGCAAGATCACCGGCGGGGAGCCGGCCGCCATGCGGGAGATGCAGCCGTCGCATATGCGGGAGTTTCACAACCGGTATTACCGTCTCGACAATATCGGGATGATCACGACCATACCGGCGGATATGGTTCCGGAGACGTTTATGGCTCGGACCGACAGTATTCTCAATCGTTTGGCGGCGGCCGGGGAGAATCGTCCGGTAATCGGCCGGGAAAAAGTCCCGCCGCCGCAATCGACCACCCCTCCAGGAACCGTCAAGATGGTCACCTACCCGGGGGCGGCCGGATCCGATCCGGGATATATCAGCATGGGTTGGCCGGCGACGTTGTCGTACGACAACACGGAGCGGTTTCTGATCCAGGCGTTCTTGTATTGCCTCGGGGGGAGCGAAACCTCGAACCTGTACAATAAATTTATCAATTCCTCAACCCGGGTCGTCGATCTCGGATCGGCCAGCGTCTATGCCGGCGTCGACGACAAT
>JAAZOE010000128.1 GCA_012797915.1 Candidatus Zixiibacteriota bacterium
CGGCGACCACGGCGAACCCCTTGCCGGCCTCGCCGGCGCGGGCCGCCTCGACCGCCGCGTTGAGGGCCAGCAGGTTGGTCTGGAAGGCGATCTCATCGATGACCTTGATGATCTTGGCCGTCTCGTCGGAGGAGTGCTTGATCTCCTGAATCGCCTCGGACATCCCGGACATGGCCGCAGAACCCTTGTCGGCCGCGGCGCTGGCTTCGGTCGACAGCAGGCTGGCCTGACGGGCGTTGTCGGCGTTCTGCTTGGTCATGGAGGCCATCTCTTCGAGGGCCGAGGAGGTTTCCTCCAGCGACGAGGCTTGTTCGGTGGTCGCCTCCGCCAGCGACTGGCTGGCCGCAGCAATATGCTCGGAGGCCGAACCGACCTGCTCGCCGCCGGCGGTTAAACCGTCAATGGCTCTGTTGATCGGCCGCGTGATCGACCGGGCCATGAACCAGGACATGAGCAGCCCGCCGATGACGATCAGAATCACCACGGCGATGATGACCGTGAAGAACCGGGACAATTCGGCCTCGACGTCATCGATGTAGATGCCCGAGCCGATCACCCACTCCCATTCCGGGACGAGTTTCACGTAGGAAATCTTCGGCGAGGGTTTGTTCGCCCCCTGCTTGGTCCACATATAATCCACGAAACCGGCCCCCTTCGTCCGGGCCGTTTCGGCAAAGGCAACGAAGTACCGCTTGCCGTTGGCGTCGGCGGTCTGGCCGACATCGGTACCGTTCATCTCCGGCTTGATCGGATGCATGACCATGTACGGCCGCAGGTCGTTGACCCAGAAATAGTCGTTGTCGCCGTAACGCATCGACGCCAGGTCCTGCAACGCCCGTTTTTGCGCTTCCTCCTTGGTCAGGGCGCCGCTGCGGGCCTGCTTGACATAGCTTTCCGCGACGGTGAACGCCGCTTCCACCAAATGCTGGGTCTTGAGGTATTTGGCATCGTACATCTTTGCCGAAAACTTGGGATACATACACGCCAGCACCAGGGCAAACGCCACCACGATGGTCACGCCCAGAGCCATGATCCGGGTGGACAGCTTGAATCGGTTAAGCATTATCTCCTCCTACCATCGATGTCAAATAAGGTCTCGTTGTCATAGTTGTCTTAAAATCCCAGGATGAACGAGGTCTGGGCGCGGAAATCCTTCGCGTCTTCGGCCCCTTGGTAATCCGTCCGCCACTGGGCCAGTTCCAGACCGATCGTCGCCTTCGGCACCACCGTGTACCGGATGTTGCCGTAGAAGCTGGTGTTCTGGGTCCGACCGGAGGCAATCAGGTCGTCCTTGGGATCGTCGATCCCGAAGCCGGCCGACAATTGCACCTTCTTGGACGCCTGCACCCAGGAGGAAACCCAGCCGCCGGTGGTCTTCAGGCCGTCGATTTCGCTGTTTCTCAGGATGCTGCCGAAATAGCTGCCGAGGTTGGCCCCGGTGAACAGTTCGCCGGAGAACCCGAAACGGGCCGACGGCGCCACGGACCAGTGACCGACCACGGCCCAGCTGGAATAGTCTTCCGACCGGCCCTGATTGGTTTCGGCCTTCAGCGAACCGTACAGCGCCGAC
>JAAZOE010000129.1 GCA_012797915.1 Candidatus Zixiibacteriota bacterium
TACCAGGGCCCCCAATCCGGAACTGTTAATGAAATCGACTTCTTTCATGTCCAGATGAATAAGACACCGCCGCTCGTCCAAAAGCGTCTGAATCCGCTCCTTCAACTGCCCGGCGCTGGCCAGATCCAGTTTCCCGATCAGGTTTACCACCGCCACCCGACCCTTCAGTGAAACTGTGATTTCCATGCAATCCTCCTGAACAACCTGTATCGTTTTATCTCAATTTCTTAATCATGGACACCGTGGTTCCGCCCCGCGGCGACCGCGTATATCGGACTTCGTCAGTCAAACGCTGGATCAGCCCCAGACCTCGACCGGATTCGGCGGCGGGATCCCCCGCCGGATCGAACGTCCGCGCCCCCGCGTCTTCCCAAGAGTCCCCTTCATCTGTTATATCGGCTGAAATGGAGTCATCATTTACCACAATCAAAACCTCCACCAGCTTTCCGGGGTCCTGGGCATGAGCATGCACGATGGCGTTGGTAAAGGCCTCCGACAAAGCCAATTGGAACGGACGGGCGGTCTCCGGCCCGATTCGGCATCGATCGAAAACCTTTTCCAGATCCTGGTACATCGTCTCCATGACATCCAACCGCGAGGGGTACACGAATTGATACCGTTCGCCGCCGGGAATCTCCGCCTGGACATCAAACACCAGCGTCGTGAAATCATCTCTGGTCTCCCGGCCGGAATCGATCGCGAAACGGGCGACGTCTTCTTTGACTGCCTGGTTGAACGCGTCGGCGGCCAATGAGGCCCCGGCCGCAAAGAAATCCTCCAGGCGCGACAACCCATAGAGTTCCCCGCGGTTATTCTCCGCCTCGATCAATCCATCGGAATAACAAAAGACGCGGTCGCCGCCGGCCAGGGGGACGACCGTCGATCGATACGCTTGACCGGCGAATTGCCCTAGAGGCGGTCCTCCATCGCGCAGGCGGAGCCTCTCCCCGGTCGCGGCCCGATGGAAAAAGGCCGGGGGATGGCCGCCGTTGCAGTATTCCATCGTTCCGGCATCGAGGTCGACGAAGGCCGCGAACAAGGTGATGAACATGTCCCGGTTTTTAATGATATGGCGGCACAGGATTTCGTTGAGGCTGACCATCAGGTCCTGGACATCGATTTCCCGTCGAGAGCCGATATAGCCGTGAACTATCGAATAGGCGGCGGTCATGACCAGCGCCGCCGGAACTCCCTTATTGGTGACATCCCCCAAGAGGAACAGCACCCGCCGATCAGTCAGCGGTATGATATCATAATAATCCCCGCCGACATGCCCGGCCGGAATATAGGTCGAGGCTACCTGGAGGCCCCGCACGCCGAATGATTCCGGAAGAAGAGTCGTCTGCACCTGACGAGCCAGGTCGAGTTCCTGCTCCATCTTCTGTTTGTCCATCGACTCGCGCAGCAAGCGCGAGTTTTCGATGGCCACGGCCGCGAAATTGCCGATCATCTCCAGGGTCCGACGGTCGCGGGCATCAAATTCGCCGTCGTTTTCCTTGTTGAAAATGACAATCACGCCCAGCGCCCGGGATTGGGCCAGAATCGGAGCCGCGATCAGGCTGTGGATGGAATAAGCCGCCGATTCGATCTGCTGATTGTGGCCGTCAACCAGCGTCTCCCGCGTTTCGAAACAATACCGCACCAGCGACCGGCCATCGGCATACCGCAGCTTCTCCAGCGCATCGGCATCCACGCCCCAGGCAATCTTGACCCGCAATTCCGAATCTTCAGCCAGCAGCACCGCGCCGACTTCACCGGCGGTATGACGAAGACTGGTTTCCATCGTGATCGCCAGCACCGATTCGAGATCGAGAACCGAGGTGATAACCGCGGCGATTTGCGCCAGATCCGCAATCTCCTGGTCCTTGACTTCAAGAAGATTTTCCAGATCGAGGGCTCTTTCTTCGAGCGCGGCAAGTCGCTCAGCACCCTCGACGGGCGGCGTTTGAACTTGTTCCATAGGCAAAATATCGGACAAAAAGCTGCAATATTTATCACTCCCCCAACAAAGGAGGATTCCGGGTGACACTACTTGGCCGGAAGGCGGACAGTGGCAAAATCGCACCTGTCCGAAAAGTCGACATTTTATGATTCTTGCCCAATTGCCATCGACCAACACCGATATCCCACTAATCCATTGTTCCTCAAGAGGATATCGATTCCGATGTGGACCATGACGATTTTGTACGAATTATTTTCGGGGAAATGGACCGATTATGTAGCCTCAATGGACACCCCGGAAAACCTCCGGTAGTTTTTCCATGTGATGATACCCGTGCGGACATCCACTCATTTCATTGTCCAACTTACTGTTACGGACCAAGCTTCTGCTCGTACGAATTGGCCCCGGCACCATATTTGCTTCATGCTTTGGCATTGAA
>JAAZOE010000130.1 GCA_012797915.1 Candidatus Zixiibacteriota bacterium
CCAGGAGATTGACAATGTCTATGCGCACCACGGCACGGCGGTCAAGGGCATACTCGATGGTCGTGCCGGGGTTGAACGGATTGGGATAATTGGCGCCAAGGCTGAAGGCGGTCGGGCGGGGCGAGGCGATGTCATCGGCGGCCGAGGGATTGTCCGGGGCCAGTTTGACGACGTAGAAATCCCAGTACCCGGCCCCGAACGATTCCGTCCGCCCGACGACGATATAACCGCCATCGGAGGTCTGTCTGATGTCGGTTGCATATTCGCCGTAATCGCCCCCGATCGTCTTGGTCCACAGCGTATCGCCATCGGCATCGGTGCGGATGATCAGGAAGTCCGTCGGATCAACACCCCCGTTGCGATACGTAGTACCGGCCATGACGAACCCCCCATCGGCCGTCTGTTCGAGGCCGTACCCGTAATCCGGCGCCGGTCTTTGATATCGCTTTGACCAGAGCGTATCGCCCAGGGTATCCAGTCGCAGAAGCCAGAAATCTTCGTCATCGGATCCCCCGAAATCCCGGTCGCCGAAGGCCATGTATCCGCCGTCGGCCAACTGCAATATATCCCATCCGTCGCCTACGCCCCCGTACCCTTTGACCCAGGTCGTATCGCCGTACTTGTTGATCTTGACGATATAGAAAGCTCCGGCCTGACCGATGGCGATGGCACCGCCGTCGGCGGTGGCGGTCACGCGGTGAAGATCCTGGGAATATTTAATGTCTATCAGGAGATGATTCGTCTTGTTCCCATTGGGGTCGGCCCGGACGATATTCGCGCTCCAATCGTAGCCGCCCTGAGCCGGGGACCAGTAATAAGATGTTCCGACCATGATATAACCGCCGTCCAGCGTTTGGCAAACGTCCTGGCCCCAGTCATTGGTCGTGTCGTAATCGTATCCTCTGGTCCACAGCGAATCGCCGTTGGCGTCAAGTTTCATGAGAAAGTAATTATTGGCTTCATCGCCATACCAGCCGGTGAGCTGCCCGGCCACAATATACCCGCCGTCGCTGGTTTTTTTGCCGCACTGGGCCCAATCGCTGGTCGTGTCGGTTCCGTACCGTTTCGTCCAGGCGGTGCTGCCGTCGCGGTTCAATTTGATGATCAGGATGTCCTCCCACCCGGGATAGGTCATGGAGTTACTTATTCCCGTGATAAGATACCCGCTGTCCGCGGTTTCCTCAACCCCCCAGGCGATATCGTAGTCGGCGAGGCCGAACGTCCGGGTCCAGACCGTATCCGGCGCCTGGGCCCACAGCGGGACGCCGACGACTATCAGCATCATGGCAATGGTGATGAAACGCATACTCAGCTCCTTATCACCTTTTGCAGTCCACCTATTTCAAAAGCAGCATCTTCCGGGCCTGGACGGCGCCGTCGGCCTGCAGGCGGTAGAGATACACCCCGGTGGCCGCCGGTTTTCCGGCGTCATCCGTCCCGTTCCACGTGATCCGGTGCGAACCCGCTTCCTTCAGGTCATGGACCAGTGTGCAGACGGTCTGGCCTAAAAGATTGATGATGTCGATGCGCACCATGGCGCGGCGGCCGAGGGTATACTCGATGGTCGTGCCGGGATTGAACGGATTGGGCTAATTGGTCCCGAGGCTGAAGGCGGTCGGGCGGGGCGGCGCGATGTCATCGGCGGCCGAGGGATTATCCGGGTTGAGTTTCACGATATAGAAATCGTAGTTGTTGGGGTCGTTCGAATCGGATCTTCCGACGACGATATAGCCGCCGTCAAACGTCTGTTTCACGCAATAGGCGTATTCGTACCGGTCGCCGCCGACGGTTTTGGTCCAGAGGGTATCACCGTTGGCGTTGGTGCGAATGATGTACATGTCCAGAGGTTCGGCACCGGCGTTACGGAAGGCTTCTCCGCACATGATAAAGCCGCCATCGGCGGTTTGATCGAGGCCGTACCCCGAGTTGTCTGCGGGATACCCGTATCGTTTGCTCCAGAGCGTGTCGCCCAGCGTGTCGAGCCTCAGGAGCCAGAAATCATCGTAATTCGGGTAACTGCCGCCCCGGTCGCCGAAGGCCATATAGCCGCCTTCGGGCAACTCTAAGATGCCCCATCCGGATCCGGTGCCGTACCCCTTGGTCCAGTCGATGTTGCCGTTCTTGTCGATTTTAATGAGATAGATGCCACCGGCGGAGCCGACGGCGACCGCCCCGCTATCGGAGGTGGCGACCACGCGGTTCGGATATTGCGTTCCGGATTTCACCTCCAGGACGTGATTCAGTTTGTGGCCGGCGGCATCGATCTTGGCG
>JAAZOE010000131.1 GCA_012797915.1 Candidatus Zixiibacteriota bacterium
CACCAGGGACTTAAAATCCCTTGCATCGTAAGGTGCGTGCCGGTTCGAGTCCGGCCTCCGGCATTTTTTGGTGGTGTTGAACTGCGGGCCGGGTATCGATGGTATGCCGCCGGGTCACAATCCGCCTCGCCTTCGCGTCGGCGAATCAAGACCCTGCGGAACGGGCGCGGGTTGTGCAGGGCCACGAGCAGATGAGGATCCGGCACGGCGGACCGCGCATATAACTGATGGAGTGAAATGGCGCAACTGACGTTTCATGGGGCGACCGGGACGGTCACCGGATCGCGATACCTGCTGGAAATAGATGATAAAAAAGTCCTGGTCGACTGCGGGATGTTCCAGGGGCCGAAGGAATTCCGGGTGAAGAACTGGGAACCGTTCCCGGTTCCGCCAGCACAGGTCGACGATGTCTTCCTGACCCATGCCCATATCGACCATGTCGGGTACCTGCCCCGCTTCTGCCGCGATAATTTCAAAGGGACGGTCCGGTGCACCCATGCGACCCATGAGCTGGCGGCGATTACCCTGCGCGACAGCGCGCACCTGCAGGAGGAAGATGCCCTCTGGGCCAACAAGGAGGGGTATTCCAAGCATCAACCGGCGGAACCGTTGTACACGACCGAAGACGCCGAGGCGACGGCGCGGTTTTTTGAGCCGTTGCATTACGGCGAGCAGTTCCTGCTGACGCCGGAGGTTCGGGTCAAATTCAAGGATGCCGGGCATATCCTCGGGTCGGCGCTGATCGATATCCGCTCGGACCGGAACGGCCGGGCGCGCAAGCTGGTGTTTACCGGCGATCTCGGGCGGCCCGACCTGCCGCTGTTGCGGGACCCGGTGCAGGTGTACGATGTCGATTATCTGGTCATCGAATCGACCTACGGCGACCGTCTGCATGAAGCGCTGCCGCCGGACGAGGCGCTGGCCCGGGTGATCAATCAAAGTATCCGGCGAGGCGGGGTGCTGGTGATTCCCTCGTTCGCCATCGGGCGGACGCAAACGCTGTTGTACGTTATTCGGGAGCTGGAAGAAAGACGAGCGATACCGGTCGTGCCGGTGTATGTCGATTCGCCGATGGCGGTGGAGGCGACCGAGGTGTTCGAACGGCGGATCGCCGACTTCGATCTGACCAGCCGGACGTTGTACCTGGCCGGGAAACAGATTATGCGGCCGCAAAAGCTTCAGTTCTGCCGGACCCAGGCCGAATCGAAAGCGATTAATACCGTCAAGGAACGGGCGATCATCGTTTCGGCCGGGGGGATGGCCACCGGAGGGCGGGTCCTGCATCATCTGGAACGGTTGCTGCCGGGGGGGAAGAACACGGTGCTTTGGATCGGGTACCAGGCGGAGGGAACCCGGGGCCGGAGCATTCTCGAAGGGGACAAGTGGGTCAAGATTCACGGCCAGCAGGTGGCGGTTAAGGCGGCGGTGGAGAGTATCGACGGGTTTTCCGGGCACGCCGACTACCAGGAGGCGCTGGCCTGGTTGATGGCCTTCAACCGGCCGCCGGAAAAGACGTTTATCGTCCATGGCGAACCGGCGGCGTCGGCGGCGATGGCGGAAAAAATCCGAAGCCGTTTCGGCTGGGACGTGGTCGTGCCGAAACTGGGTGAACAGGTCGAGTTGGATTTATAGGCGTTAGTCGAACGAGGCGGCCTCGATAAGGTTGAGGCCGTTTTTCAGGACCGTATACCCGGTGATGGTTTGTGTCCGGACGACGGCGCCGGCCAGGTCGAGGAATTCAAACCGCAGGTCATAGGTTCCCGGAGCGATTTCGAAATCCCCCACAAATACCCGTCCGGGCAACAGGCGGCTGCAGCGCAGGTCGGCGTTTTCGGAGATATCGGCGGCGATATCCATGGCCAGTTTTTTCAGCCAGCCGCCGGCCTTGCCGTCATCGGCTTTTTCCTTGGCGGTATGCGTGGTCAGTCCTTTGGCCAGCGCCCGCATTACCGTCTTGATATAAATCATGTTCCGTTTGGCCTCGAACGTCTCCTGCGCCACCCGGCCGATGTCCTCGATCAGATACAACATTCCCGAGGCGCCGTCCGAGGCGGTAATCCGGACGGCCTCGATGATCGAGGGACGGGGGACAATCTGCGGGATGGACAGCTTGAAGGAGTAGTCTTCCGAGATCGGGAGGGCGAACTGGCCGTACTGCGGGCCGGTGCTGTCGGGGGAGTCATAGATGATCTGCACCAGATCGAGGTCCTTGTCGGTCCGCAGGCGGAGATTGAGCGCTTCCTTCACCGGCGACAATCCGACCATGGCCACGGCGCTGAGGACGGCGTTATTCTCGGACCGATAGATGACCGGCGGGGGCGGAAAGGGGTAGATGTTGGGCTGGTCGGCAAAGGCTTTCAGCATCAGTTCGTGGTCGATGCGGGCGTCGTCCATCTTTCCCTGGGCGGCATAGACATGGAGACCGAGGTAGCGGGCCAGGGCGTCGTTTTGAAAACGGATGTCGGCCGCCTCGTAGGGGATGGCCGGAGCGGAACTGTCGACGGCCGTCTGCCGGTTGAGGGCGTCGGCGGCATCGCGGTATTTCCGATCGAGCAGGGAGAGTTTGTGGTCGGAGCGACGGATCTCGACCAGGGCGTCCTCGGGTTTATCCAGGGCGATATAATTGAGGGCCTTGATGATGTTGGCGTAAAGGACCTCGTAATCTTCGCCGGCGTATTCCAGAAAGTTGTCGTTGAGCAGCAGGGAGACGGCGGCGCGGGAGATGCTTTTGGTGAACAGCTCATCGGCGGCGTTTTCGGCGCCGGACAGACGGGTGTTGCTGGAGTCGAAACGCCGGGCGTAGTGATTGGCCAGCCCGGCGTCCATCAGGTACAGGAACCGGTCCTTGTCCTTGAATTTCTTTTTCAGGCGGGCGGTTTCGATGCCGGCGACGGCGGCGTCGAAATTACCGGCGCGCAATTCGGCCGCGATCGGTTCATAGAAGCCTTTCTGCGTGGCCACCGAACTGCATCCGGCGGCCAGCCAGAAGGCGCCGATCGCCACGCCCAGGAAACCGGCCAGGCCCGCGATGTCGACGCGACGCGGCCTCAAAACTTCGATTTGCCCCTCGATATCTCTTTCTTGATCTTCTTGGTGCCGATCCAGACTTTCTCGTTGCTTTCGATGTTGATCAGTTCGAGATCGGTCTGGTAGTACATGATCCGCAAGCCCTCCGCCTCATCGGCGATCGATTTGATGCCGCCGAGGAGGATGAAATCGGCGCCGGTTTCGTTGCGGATTTTTTTCATCGTTTCCTTGGAAGCGAAATCCCGCTGGTCCATCCGTTCTTCGCGGACATCGTCCCGCTGGTCCCGCGAACCGACGAAACGGACCTGGCCGGAATTGAGCAGTTCCCGTTCGAAATCGGTGCTGAAGGTCTCGGCGTCGATATGCTCGCTGGTGTTGTTGGTGATCGTGCCGACGGTGACCACCGGTTTCTTTCCGGCGGCGGCGACGAAATCGGTCAACCATGGCCGGGAGAGGCAGTCATCGATCATCTCCTCGGCTACCAGGCGGGCGTCGGTGTCGTTCCAGGCGCCGCTGACATCGGTGACCGTCTCCGGTTCCAGGCGGGTGACGGTCCGGGAGGACCCACAGCCGAGAGAGACGAATATCGTCAGGATGAGGAAACATGCCTTTTTCACGATCCGTTCCTTTCTTTGAATATTTACGGTGAGGGGCGCGTCTCGGCTCCTCTCCTTCCTTGTCGGCAGATAATACGGCGGCTATATAAAGCCGGGCAAGCATTTAATACTATGGATGGCGGCGGATCGCCTTCCCGCCGGGTCTCTGTCCGGCGGCGCCGGAGTTACGGCCGGGGTGATCGATTCCGGCCGACGGCCGACGCCGGCCGGGAATACCGGTTGTATCAATCGGGAAAGCCGTTATATTACGGCCAAACGCGGCAACTTTGAGGAAAACCGACCGTAAGACAAAACAGAACGGACGTCTCGCATTCGAGTCCCCGTCACCGCTGCCCGCGACACCTGTCGGGCCACATTGACGCTATCGGTTTTATGAGAGGAGTGTACCATGATCGGCAAGCGATGGATACCGTTTCTTTTCGTTCTCCTGCTGGGGGCGGGGGTGTGTCCGGTGGAGGGGATCGATTTGACCCATGCGGTCGTATATGATGTTCCGGACGATATCATGGCGGCGCAGTTCGGCAAAATCGAACCGTCGCTTCTGACCCAGGCCGACCTGGCGGCCATGGCCG
>JAAZOE010000018.1 GCA_012797915.1 Candidatus Zixiibacteriota bacterium
CGGAAACCGCCGTGGTTCTGATAATATATCCGGATATCCCAATCAAGAAACAACCCGACGCGGATACCGTTGACGGTCGCCCCGGAACCATTGGCGATGACATACTCCAGGATGATAAATCGGCCGTTCGGATCATCCGCCCACCCGAATGTCTTCTGGGTGACGGTCAACCCGATCGGGTATTCGGCGGCGCTGTCGGTAAAACAGCAGACCGTCTCCTGGTCGGCATCATCCCCCGGTTCATAGGCGATCAGCGGGGCATTGGGACAGACGGCGAAATCATCATCCGGATCGATAGCGATATTCTTGACGCAGTCGGAAACGCGGGTCGGGCCGGTACCGATCAGCAGGGCGCCTTCGTACAGATCATTCGTGTCCCGGTCGAGCTGAAATCCCCGGTACCCCAGCGGAATGAACGATCCATCCATGCCGGTGCCGGATTTATACCCATAGAAACCGTAGGCGCCGTAATTGGAAATGGTGAATTTCACCCGGCCGGCGTCATGATCGAACCATTGCCGCAAGCCCTCGTTGCCGATAAAAAACTCCACTCGTTCGCTGGTGGCGTAGGTTCCCCCGTCGGTAATCTCCATGTCGAGGCCGACGGTTTGACCCAGTTCCAGTGAGGCATCGAACACGAGATCCAGCGTGAGATTGCCAACAGCCGAGGAGTCCTTCATAATCGTGCCGAAACCGATGACATCGGCCAGCAGGGAAATCCCATGGTCGGGATTCGAAAACTGAGCTATCACCGCAGTAGCCGATGCCCCGGCATTGGTCAGAGTGACCGGTATATGTATCGTATCGCCGGGATAGATATCCGGATGCGGCATGGCGGCGACACGGAGCGAGGGCAAGGTCAATTCATCCAGTTTCCGCAAGGCGGCCATGATATCGATCAACCCCCAGCCGTACGTGTTTTCCTTTCCGGCCGCGCCCAGATCACGGGTCGAAGTCAGCAGGGCGGTCTTGATCTGGTCGACGGTGGATTCGGGGTTCTTCTGGCGCAGGATGGCCACCGCTCCGGCCACGTGCGGCGCGGCCATGGAGGTGCCCGACAGGTAGCCATAGGCCCCATTCGGTTTCGACGAGCGGATGGGGTGGCCGGGGGCGACGACGTTCGGCTTAATGGAAACACCGTCGCAGTCGGAGGGTCCCCGGGAGGAATAGCGATAGATGGCCAGCGAATCCAAAAACTGGATTGCCCCGACGGCGAAATTGGTCAGTGAATCCGTGGCCCGGTCGGCCGGATTGCGGAGGCTCGAGGCGCTGGGGCCTTCATTACCGGCGGCGAAGATGTTGACGATGCCGAGCGCCTCGATGTTGTCGATCAGTGGCCAGAAAAGGTGATTACAGCCGATATTGGGGATGCCCCAACTGTGATTGATGACATCGGGTAAATCGGCGACGGTATTGGGATCGCCGTCGGGATCGGCCGCCCATTGAAACGCCTCGAACAGCGAAGTTCCCGGGACATCGATGGCCACGGCCGCAATCCAGTCGGCGCCGGGGGCGACGCCGATCGTATCCCCGGCGGCGGAATGGCCGACCATGATTCCCATGGTATGGGTCCCGTGCGCGATCAGGTCCGCATTGCCGGCGGTGGTGAAATAGTGGGGGTAGGTCGAGGTGTCGACCGACGAAAACCAGCATTCGGAAGCTGGGTATCCTTTGTTCCCGCGGTAATTGGCGGACAGGGCCGGATGGACGCCGTCGACCCCCGTATCGAAATTGCAGACGATCCGTCCTCTGCCGTCGTAGCCGGCTTTCCAGGCCGAATCGGCCTTGATGACCTTCAGGTTGTCCTGGACCCCGGCTGTTTCCGCGACCGACGATGACCATCCTTCCATCGGCAGGGTGACAATGGTCGGATACAACTCGATCGCCTCAATCGAGGGATTGTCGGCCAGCGAGGCGATATCGGCGGCGGTCAGTTCCGCCTCGATGATATTATCAATCCAAAATGATTTCACGTTTCGCGCCCGGCCGCGGTCGGCCAGGCTGCTCACCAGATTCAAAACCGGCGCCTGGGAGCGGGAGGCGAGGCCCTTGAGCTCGATCATCGCCGCCCGATGTTGCTCCGCCCGGGTGGCGTATGTCTGGGTAATGGCGGCTTTCATGGCGGCGGAATTGTGGTTGGAAACCGGGACAATCACGACCCGAATGAATTCATCCGCCCCCTTGGTCTCGATCTCCCGTTGCAGTTGGTCGGCGACGTATCCGCCCCGGGCCGTACCGGCGGCCAGAATTCCTAACACCAACCCCAAGACCACTATCGCGCGCTGAGACATACAAACTCCTGATAAAAGCACCCATGCTTTTTCAGCACAGGGTATGCCGAAGGGACGGCTTCCATGCATATATTTACCCCTTGGCGTTCAAGAAGATACAAAATCCATCCGGGTCAGGCAAGAGGAGTATGCAAGAAACGGAGGAAAAACTGTGAAGCCCGTTGCAGGGAAGGTTTTACCCCTCGTGGCTTAAAATCACCGCCGTGCCGGAGACCGAAACCATCAGCATCCCGGAATGGACGACCTCGTAGTCGATATCCACGCCGACAACCGCCTCGCCGCCCAGGAGCCGGGCCTCGGAAGTCATTTCCTCAATCGCGATCTGCCGCGCCTTTTTCAGGGCTTGTTCGTATTCCGTACTGCGGCTGCCAACAATATCGGTGATGGCCGCGAAGAGGTCCTTGACCAAGCTGGTTCCCAATATCGCCTCGCCGGTCACGAGACCGAGGTACGCGTGGATTTTCCTTCCCTCGATGGTAGGGGTGGTGGTGACGATCATGTGGCCTCCTGATGCGGTTCCGCCGCGCCCCGGCCGATAAGCAGGCCGGCCACGGCCCCGATAAACGCATAGATAATCAAGTCAGTGACAATCTCCAGGAGCAGCCATTGGGACAGCGACAAAATGATCTGCCGTTTGAGGATGAACACCGGGGAGGAGGCCGCCCAGATGATGATTCCCGTCTTCATCCCGACCTGCCAATCATCTCCGGTCCAGACCTTGTGCAGGTACCAGGTGAGCGCGGCAATGACTATTCCCACGCCGAGGTTTACGACCAGGTACGCCAGTCCCACCATCCGGCCGGCATCCCGGGCCAATTCGGCGTTCTGCAGATATAGCCGGTCGAAAAACAGGAAAGCGGCGAACCCCTGCAACATATGGCACAGCACCCCGGCGGCCAAACCGGCCCAAAATATCCTTTTGTATGGCATCGGAGGCAAGGTACGTCTCGGGCCGGTCCAAGGCAAGGAGGAAAAAACCGTTTGGGCCGATGACGGCCGGTGGTATATTCCGGCACAAACCCATGAAGGGTTGCTGATTTATGCCGTTGATCGATATCCTTTTCATAGCCGTCGGGCTGGCCATGGATGCGTTCACCGTCGCCTTGGCCGTGGGCCTGCATCTCTCCAACCGGGGAGGGATATCCTTCCGCCAATATTTCCGTCTGGCCTTCCATTTCGGCCTGTTCCAGTTCCTCATGCCGGTTACCGGCTGGGCCGCCGGGTTGACCGTCGCCCAATATATCGAGGCGTATGATCATTGGTTGGCTCTGGGTCTGTTGACCTATATCGGCGTCAAGCTGATCCATGAAGGACGCAAGACCGAGGAATACGCGGCCGCCGACCCGACCCGGGGAATGTCGCTGGTGCTTCTGTCGATGGCGACCTCGATCGATGCTCTGGCCACCGGGTTGTCGCTGGCGTTTTTGGGAACCGGCATCGTCTACCCCGCGCTGATCATCGGCATCGTGGCGCTGGCTTTCACCGCCGCCGGGCTGGCTCTCGGGCGCACGCTCGGTCTGCGCTGGCGCGGACGGGTCGCCCTCCTGGGTGGGTTGATCCTGATCGGCATCGGCATCAAAATCCTTTTCGAACACCTGACCGCGTAAATCGCCTCACCGGTTTTCCAATCGATTTTTTTCTTTCCTGCAACCGCCGGGCGCCCGGGGCCGTCCAATACGGTACTGATGGTATCTGCTCCTTATGGGTTGCCTCGACGGCCGTTGCCGGCCGGTGAGCCGAAACAAAAAAACCGCCGCCCCGTACCCAAAAGAGAGCCGGCCTGAACAGGCAGGCCGTAACCGATGGAGTTGGCCATGTTCAAAAAGATCCTGCTGGTGGTTGTGGTTCTGGGTGTCATCGCCGTGGTGCTGTTTTTCACCATCAACGGCTCGGCCAAGAAGGAAGACGGCCTGAAGACGGTGGCCTGCCAGAAAGGGGAGATCATCGACAAGGCGCTGGCCGTGGGAACCATCGTTCCGCGGCACGAAATCGCCGTCAAATCGAAAATTTCCGGCATCGTCAAGAAGCTGTACGTCGACGTCGGCGATCAAGTCCGGGTCGGCGAACCTCTGCTGGATATTTCTCCCGATCCGACGCCCTTGGAATATGCCGAGGCCAAACGGCAGGTCGAGATCAGCGAAGTGACCTTCGAAAACGCGGACCGGGAACTGGTGCGGTCGAAAGCGCTGATCGAAAAGAAACTGATTTCCGAACAGGAATTCGAAAACGTCAAAGCCCGCCGCGACGAAACGGAACTGCGGTTGAGTCTGGCCAGGGAAAAACTGTCGCTGATCGAAAAGGGCCAGACCAAGATCGCCACCACCGTCGTCGACAATGTCATCAAATCGTCATTCGACGGCACCGTGCTGGCCCGGTTCGTGGATGTCGGCGATCCGGTCGTGCCGCTGACCAGCTACCAGGCGGGGACCGAGGTGATGACGCTGGCCGATATGTCCGACCTGCTGTTCAAGGGAACGGTGGATGAGATCGATGTCGGCAAACTGCGGATCGGCATGCCGGTCGAACTGAAGGTCGGCGCGCTCCCCAAAGACAAAGTCTCCGGGAAACTGACCAAGGTCTCCCCGCAGGCCCACAAGGACGAGGGCTCCACCGTGTTCGATATCGAAATCGATCTGGACAATCCCGGGCAGACGCCGTTGCGGGCCGGGTATTCGGCCAACGCCGATATCATCATCACCAAGAAGGACAGCGTCCTGATTATCCCCGAACGGCTGATCGAATTCGTCAAGGACACCGCCTACGTCGAAATTCGGGACAGCCTGGGGACGGCCACCAAGATTCCGATCCAGACCGGGTTGTCCGACGGCATCAACGTGGAGGTGACCGGCGGGCTGGCCGAGGGCGCCCTGGTGGTCGAACGGCCGCCCAAGGAAATCGACGGGATGTTTTAACCATGTTGCCGCTGCTGTCGGTCAAGCAGTTTTTCCGCGACATGCGGAGTCAAAAGTTGCGCACGCTTCTGACCATGTTCGGAATTTTGTGGGGCACGGTTTCGATCGTCATCCTCATGGCTTTCGGCACCGGTCTGCAGGAATACCAGGTGCAGCGGTTCAAGGGGCTGGGGGAATCGATCACCATCATCTGGCCGGGGATCACCTCCAAGCCGTGGCAGGGTCTTCCGCGGGGGCGACGCATCCGTCTGACCGAGGACGACGTCGTCATGATGAAGAAATCCCTGCCCAGCATCAAGCACATTTCGCCGGAGTTCCCGGCCTACAACGTCATGCTGAAGTCGCACCGCAACAACATGACCGCCCTGGTGGCCGGCGTGTGGCCGGAGTTTTCCGAGATGCGCAACCTCAACCCGCAGGCCGGAGGACGGTTCATCAACGACGTCGACATGGCCGAAAAACGCCGCACCATCTTCATCGGCGACGAACTGGCCCGGAAACTGTTTCCGGGCGAGGAGGCGGTCGGACAGAGTGTGCAGGTCAACGGTGTTCCCTTCGTGGTCGTCGGGGTGATGGTGCACAAAGAACAGAACTCCAGCTACGGCGGACGCGACACGCGCAACGCCTACATCGCCTCGACCACGTTTCTGGGAATGTACACCCGGCGGTATCCCAACGACGTCGTCGTACAGTCGTGGACGCCCGACGACATGAAACAGACCAAAAGCGACGTCTTTCGCTATGCCGCCGCCCGGTACAAGTTCGATTCCGGCGACAGCGAGGCGCTGTCCACTTGGGACACCACCGAGGGGATGCGGTTTTTCCTCACCTTCTTCGGCGCTTTCCGCCTGTTTCTGGTCGGCATCGGCTGCCTGACCCTGGTCACCGGCGCCATCGGCGTCACCAACATCATGAACGTGGTGCTGGAGGAACGGACCAAGGAAATCGGCATCAAGATGGCCCTGGGGGCCAAGCCGTCGGTCATCATGACCCAGTTCCTGTTCGAAACGTTTTTGATCACGGCCATCGGCGGCCTGATCGGGCTGGGCATCGCCGTGGGGATCATTTCTCTTTTCAACATGGCCGAGCCGATTGAGGAGCTGGGCCGGCCGACCCTGCATTTCATTCATGCCGTCGCGGCCGTGGGGGTGCTGGGCCTGGTGGCCTTTTTATCCGGGTTTTTCCCGGCCCGCCGCGCATCGCGGCTGGAGCCGGTCAAGGCGTTGAAACTGTACTGAGGCGCGATGAACTTTTCGATCCTGTTCAACGTTTTCCTGCGCGACTTCCGCAAGCAGAAGAAGCGGATGATCCTGACGCTGGTGGCCATCCTCTGGGGGACCATGTCGATCATGCTCCTGCTGGCCTTCGGCGAGGGCCTCAAGCGGCAGTTCGCGGTCAACGAACGGGGCCTGGGAGAAGGAATCGTCATCATGTGGAGCGGCCAGACCTCCAAGCCGTACCAGGGGTTCGGCAAGGGACGGCGGATCTGGCTGCGGGTCGATGACATCGACTATCTGCGGCGCCGGATGCCGGAACTGGAAACGGTGGCCGGCGAATACAGCCGCTGGGGGGCGACCATCAAGTACGGCAACAAGGTGCTCAACGACCGCATCTGCGGCATCTACCCCGAATATCGCGACATGCGCAACTTCATCCCCGCCGCCGGCGGCCGGATGATCGACAAGCTGGACATGGACCTCAAGCGGCGGGTTGCGTTCCTGGGGGATCGTTCCGCGGCCCGTCTGTTCGGCGACGACATGAAGCCGGAAGACATCATCGGCGAACGGATCTACCTCAACGGCACGCCGTTCACGGTTGTCGGGGTGATGGTGCATAAACTGCAGATGAGCAGCTACGAGGGGCAGGACGCCGACATGATTTCCATTCCGGCCACGACCTTCGAAACCATTTTTCACGATCCCTACCTGGATTACATTCTCTACAAGCCGAAAGTGCAGGACAACATGGCCGGGGTGGAAAAGCGGGTGTTCGAAGTCATGGGGGCCAAGTACAAGTTCGATCCCACCGACGACCGGGCCCTGCGCACCTGGGATCTGGTGGAGGAAAAGCGGATCACCGACGCGGTCATGTTCGGCATCGAGGTCTTTTTGGGAGTCATCGGCTTTCTGACCCTGTTCATCGCCGGGGTGGGGGTGGCCAACATCATGTATGTCTCCATCCGCGAGCGGACCCGCGAGATCGGCGTCAAGATGGCCGTCGGGGCGCGGCGCATCTATATCCTCATGCAGTTTATCGTCGAGGCCCTGGGGATCACCTTCCTGGGCGGTCTTGCCGGCATGGCCATCGCCTTCGCCCTGACCGAACTGTTCAAGATGGTGCCGCTGGATTCGGAGGCGCTGGTGATGCTGGGCCGGCCGACCGTGTCGCTGGAAATCGGCATCGTGGTCACGATCATTTTGGGTATTTTGGGATTTCTGTCGGGCCTGTTCCCGGCGCTGAAGGCCGCCTCGATCAATCCGACCGAGGCGTTGCGGTATGAATAGGAAAGGGCGGTTGCACGCATGATCAGCATGAACGGCATCACCAAGGTGTACCAGACCGGACAGGTGACCTTCGCGGCCCTGCGGGGCATCACGCTCGAAGTCGCCGACAACGAATTCATCGCCGTGGTCGGACCGTCGGGGTCCGGCAAATCGACCCTCATGAACCTGATGGGGTGTCTGGATACCCCCACCGAGGGGAGTTATCGGCTGGCCGGGGAGGAGGTCGAAACTTTATCGCCCAACCAACTGGCCGAAATCCGCAACCGCCGGGTCGGGTTCGTTTTCCAGGCGTTCAATCTGTTGCCGTACGCCACCACTTTCGAAAACGTGGAACTGCCGCTGATTTTCGCCGGCGCCCGCGGCCGCGACCGCCGCCGCCGGGTGACCGACCTGCTCTGCCGCGTCGGCCTGGCGGAAAAGATGGGGAACAAGCCGACCGAACTGTCGGGCGGTGAGATGCAGCGGGTGGCCATCGCCCGGGCCCTGGCCAACAGTCCCAAGCTGATTCTGGCCGATGAGCCGACCGGCAATCTGGACACCAAGTCCGGCGGCGAGATCATCAAAATATTCGAGGATTTGTGGCATGACGGCCACACCATCATCGTCATTACCCACGACATGAATATCGCGGGTCGGTGCCAGCGGATCGTCCGGTTGAAAGACGGCCTGATCGACAACGGCAACGGCGTTCCCAAACGGGCCGAGTCACAAGTTATGTCCTGATGAGAGATAAGAATCTTGAGTAGCGGTGTGCGGGTGCACGCCCGTGAGACGACCATTTCTACCATGGTGTCCCGGAGAGGCGAGCGGGCGCCCGCCCGGGATGCCTTTACTGACCGCAATCATGATTGACACGGCATAACCTCCGCCGTATACTATACTCAATGAATATCCGTTCCCGCGTTTGGATCGGTCCATGATGAACCGGGGGCAATTGCAGAGGCAGAAGGAATTATGGTCAAGACGATCCGCGGAGCCGCCTTTTTTTCCCCTCATATTGTTAACCGTCTCCTGCAGCTGGTATGTGACCAGGGAATTCCGGCTGCCGGGCCACAGGGAATCGGCGGAGATCGACGGATGGACGTTCCAGCCCAGAATATCGGCTTTCCGCGGCCGGGTTGTCGAGGAGGTTCCCAAGTATAACCGGGATCGTTTTGCGCTGGAGATTATCGGGTACCACGAAGGAGCCGAATTGAACAAGACCGACTGCGGCGTTGATATCGACATGGTCGCGCTGACCATGGTCGAGACGGGGCAACGGATGGCCTTCCGCAAATTCGGGTCCAGTATGAGCGCGGATTCGAAGACCTTCGAAAACTGGTTTTCATTCGCCGATTCGACCGGCAGCGGGTTGGTGCTCATTCCCCCGGAGATCGATACCGTGCGGCTCGAATTCGACATTCGCTATTACCGGGGTGTGCACCGACAATTCCGACTTCCGCAGCAGGCTCCGGAAAAACCGGTGATGTTCGATTCCATCGCCGTCGATACCGTCAATCCGGAAACGTTCCGCCGGCATATTGTCCTTGAAACGAACCGCAAGGAATCCAAAAAATTGGGGCCGGGTATTTAAGGGCCTTCATCATCCGGCCGCCGGCCGAAAGAGTTCTTGCCTCCGTCCCAGTGACTCTCTCTCGACCGTCATTCTGAGCGCAGCGAAGAATCTCGTGGCGAGATCGAGATCCTTCGCTTCGTTCAGAGTGGCTGGTCAGGAGATGATATTACAGCATCTCGACCCGCGCCGGTTTTTCGCCGCCGGTGAAGCGGACCGCATCGCCGCGCCATATCGGGCAAAACGACTTCACGTCCGGGAACTGACCGGCGAATTTGCTCATGAACCGCGGATAATAATACTCCCGCATGTATCCATGCGTCGGGATCACCAGTTTGGGATGGAGTTTCTCCAGCGTGTAGACCGTTCCCTCGGCCAGCGCGACCGTGTCCTGATAATGGCAGCCGGTGACGTTGACCAGAGCGATATCGACGGAACCCACCGCCGCGGCGATGGAATCGATCTGCGAAGTGAATCCCTGCTTTTGATCGGGCAACCATCCGGCCGGGTCGCCGGCATGGTAGATGGTCAGGCCGTCCACGCCGATGACGAACCCGACCCCGGCATCATTCGAACGGACCGCCATCACCCGCATGCCGTCGATGGTTTTAGTCATCCCCGTCCCGAGATATTCATACGCCTGCCCGGCATATCCCTGGCGGGCGTTTTCCGGCAATGAATCCGGCTGAAACCCGAACACATATTGCAGCCGGGGTATGTGCCCCGGCCAGCCGAAGATGGTCGCGTCGAAATGATCGCCGTGTTCATGCGAGACGAACACGGTCACATCTTCCGGGGCCACCTCGGCCGGATCGATGAACCCATTGGCCAGCGATGGTTCCGTCGGGTGCAGTCTACGCGTGAAATAATCGAAGACGAGGAAATGGTTGCGGGTCTTGATCGCGTATCCGCAGTTGCCGAGGTACCACAGATACGCTTCACCGTCAGCCGGCTGCTGATCAAGATAGGTGGAAGTCAGCGGTTTTGCCTCGGTGACCGTGGTTTGGCGCCGCCGTTCCGCAGAAGCTCTGCGATCCGGGTATGGCCGCAGCGGAGGGCGATGTCGAGCGGGGTCATGCCCATGCAGTCGACCGCGCTGCGATCGGCCGCCACCGGAAACACCACCTCCACCATTGGCAGTTCTCCCTGCAACACGGCCAGATGAAGCGGTATTCGACCGGACCTGTTGTCAACGGCTTCTGTCCGCGCGCCATGGGCGATCAAGTATTTTGCCATATTCAACTGCCCGGATTGGACCGCGTCCGCGAACGCCGTTGTACCGTCATCCGTGACCACGTTGGGGTCGGCCCCGGCCTTCAGCAACAGGCTCATGGCAGCCGTGTCGTTGGTCGAGGCCGCGAAGACCAACG
This sequence comes from Candidatus Zixiibacteriota bacterium, assembly GCA_012797915.1. Classification (GTDB taxonomy): domain Bacteria; phylum Zixibacteria; class MSB-5A5; order GN15; family JAAZOE01; genus JAAZOE01. Next base: position 10,630 of record JAAZOE010000018.1, read on the forward strand.
CCGTCCGACCACCGGGGAGGGACTTGTTCGGGTCGGCCCCGTGTTTAAGCGGGGTCTGCACGATTCCGGGGATCACCTCGGCCCGGCTTGGATCCCACGAGAGCCAGAGCGTGGCGGTGATCAGCGGACTTTCTCCGCCGGGAGGGATGGCATTGGGATCGGCGCCCGCTTTCAATATATACTCCACGGCCTCGAGGTTATGGCCGTTGACCGCGCACACCAGAGGGGATATCCCCTAACCTGGCGCGGTGGTATTGATGTCGGCGCCGGCATCGATCAGAATCTTCATGGTGGGAAAACTGCCGCTGGTGGCCGCGTTGGTCAACGGCGTATATCCGCCCTGATTGGCGATATTGACATTGGCCCCCTTTTCCACCAGCAGTCGCACCACCGCCTCATGACCGGCCAGGGCAGCACCGTGCAAAGGCGCACTGCCGGAGGTGGTCAGGACGTTGGGATCGGCCCCGCGCGCCAGCAGCAAACCGACGATTCCCAGCTGGCCCCCATAGGCGACCGTGTGCAAGGGCGTTCGGCCGTTGGCCAGCCGTTCAGCCAGAAGCGCCGGGTTGGCATCCAGCATGGCGGCCACCGCCGCGCCGTCTCCCTGATCGATCGTCTCGTGAATCGTCGCCGCCGGCAGGGCGCTGAAAAGGGCCAGAGCAACCGGCGGAAGGAACCATCCAAGCCTCATAACGACCATCCTTTCATTCCGGTCCGCGGGCACTTGGTTCGATGGTGGTGATACCATGACGCTAAGAAGATGCGGATCGTGAAGAGATTGTTTCAGGCTATTTTGGGGAGGAGCCGGTTGCCCGGCAGAGGTCTCCTGTGGTTGTCCATTTTCATTTCGGGCCGATACACAAGTCGGTCCCTACGGGTCATAATCGACATCCGCCGATTTGTAAGCATATTTCGGCCAGGGTGCAAATTGAATTGCGGGCGCCTCCCGAGGCGCCCCTACGAAAGGTTCCCGGGTTACATCGCCACGTCAGGCAAGGTTGATGTGCGTATCGCGCAAGGCACGGGCCGAATCCTCGGGGGCGACGCTGTTGATATAAATGCCCGAACCCATCTCGAACCCGGCCGGGATCGACACCTTGGGGATGACTACCATGTACCAATGCAGGTAGCGGACATCTTCATCGCCGATGGCCGCCGAGCGGATGATGAAATTGTAGTCGGGATCATCCAGACAATAAAACAGCCGCGCCAGCAGGTCGCGGAGGATGCCGGCCATGTCGCCAAGATCGTCGTCCTTCATGGAAACGAAACTGGGCATGTGCCGCTTGGGATAGATTCGCGCTTCATACGGCGACCGGGCCGCGAACGGGCAGAAGGCGACGAACCGTTCGGTTTCGGCGATGATGCGGTACCCCTGCCGCAACTCCTCGCGCATCATGTCGCAATAGACGCACCGGCCGGTCTCGTCGTAGTACCCGATCGCCTGCTCCCAGGGATTGCGCACGTGCGGCGGGACGATCGGCGTGGCGATGATCTGCGAATGGGGATGCACCAGCGAGGTCCCCGCCCGCGGGCCGTGGTTGCGGAAAATGGTCACCAAATTCACGTTCGGATTGCGGCTGATCGCCTGCTGACGGTCGCGGTACGCCCGCAATACCGTCGCCACCCCTTCCACCTTCATCCGGGCCAGGGTGAGATTATGCTGGGGATGTTCGATCACCACCTCGGCGATGCCAAACCCGTGGGCCGATAAAAATGCCCCGACCAGCGATCGACGGGTATCCTGATCCGGTTGAAGCGCCGCGAACTTGTTTGGCACCACGCGCACCACCCACTGCCCCTCCTGCGAATAAATCAATGTCGGCTCAGCGGTCAGATGTTCGTTTCCCTGGCAGAAGGGGCAATCGGCCTTATGGGGCGGGGCGGGCTCGCGCTGCGGTTTTTCCTTGATAAAATCCGACGGCCGTTTGCCCCGATCAGCCGACAGGATGACCCATTCCTTGGTGGCCAGATTCTGGCGAAATTCCGACATGGTCTACTCCCGGCATGACAAGAATGAATATCTATCCGGAAGTAGTCGGATTCAAACCGAAGCGTCAACCTTGGAATCGGGAAAAGTTCGGAACCGTGGGGTCATCCGCCACAGGCGGACCGATGAACGGCAAACCCCGAGGAAACAAAACAACACATCGCGTTCGGGCAGGTCTTGCGGCCCCGCAGGAGGCGTGTGACCTGCCCGTGAGGGCAATGTGGGTCGGTCGACCGCCTAGACATGTCTGCCGCCGCCCAAAAGCCGTTTCGCTTCCAGAAACGATGCAATCATCGAATGCTTGAGACCGTCGCGCAAAGGATGCCGTCCGTACGGCGCCGGCGTGATTCCCACTCGCCGCAGACGGGCGTTCAGCCGATAGACGCGGTCGCGTCGGAGGATTTCATCGGAATAATAGGTAATGGAAAACGAGACCGAAACCTCATCCTCCACCTTCACCCAATGCGGCGCCATGACCGGGATATAGACGCCGTCCCCCGGTTTCATGACGAAGGTGAATCCCTTTTTCTCGAATTCCTCGCGGTATTCCAGCTTTCCCATCATGCCGCCGGAGGCGTAGTACCGCTCCAACTCTTCCTCCGACACAATCGACCGGTCGGAGGGGTCGAAGACATGGATGACCTTGGTGCCGCGAATCTGCAACAGGAAGTTGTGCTCGGGATCGAAATGATAGGGGGAAATCGAGCCGGGGGAGGTGATGAAGATCCATCCCTGCGGCCGGGTCATGCCGGGGGCGGCGTTGGCCAGCGTCGGTTGCGCCGATTCCAGCGTTTGCTCGACCAGGCCGCGATAGGTCGGATCGAGCTCGACGTTGCGCACGGCCATCCAGGATTTACAGTCCCGTATCTGCCGGATGGTTTCCTCGGGGGTCAGGCCGGTGGCCGGGATAGTCTTGCGGTCGGTGTTGACCTCGACATCGCCGGGATAGTACAGCGTCCGGTCCTGCGGCAGGGCTTTCTGCAGTTCCAGAAGCCGGGGAATTTCAAACAGCGGGTTGTCGGTGAGGTTGTGCTTGACCGCAAACGGGAGGATGGATTTTTGGGCGGCCATCAGATTAGCGTCAAACGCAAGCGTTGGGTTCATGGAACGATTCCGGATACAAGTTTCGGCCCTAGACAGGACCCGATTGCCTGAAGAATCGAACCCCGCCCGCGGGCCATTAATCAAGATAAATATTATCTTTATTTTATACGCAGCCTGTCTGATTTTATTGGCCGAATACGCCCTATCGATCATCACGTATCTCAAGATACCGGAAATTCGGCCAGTTCCAATAATGGCGTTCAACCAATTAATCCGCAATATGTTACCATGCCTAGTATGGCCGATTCGTGCCACTTTCTCAGAAAAGGTGGGAATATTTCCGCCTGGAGAATCACATTTTAAGAAAATTTGGAGAAAATCCACTTTTGTTGCGTATTACATCTTGACAGCCAAGCCCGTGATACTATATTTAGTATCATCGTGTAGAATAGCTATATAGGTGACGATACAAGAAACGGGCTTGTTAGGATCGCCAAACTGCGCGAGCAACTTGAAGCATTCAAGAGGCAAAAAAGCGGTGAGTTGCTCTTGGCTCCTATCGAAAAACGGATGATTAGGGAACTCGGCGTAGAAAGGTTAGCGAAGGACGGCATAATCATCGTGTACCGACACCCTGCCATAGCCGAAATCCATGGCGGTGATGACAGTTTTGTGGTGCATGTGATCCATGGCAAACGGCGAGAGATGATCTACCGGAAGAATTTCCTTGAGTATCTATATAAACGACTCAGGGAAATCATCGACCAGACGGAAGTGGAGGCGCGTGATGTCTGACAAAAAGAAAGACCTCAATTATTATCTCGGCTTGGACTATGATCTTATCATCCGGAAGATCACTTCGGAGGACGGGTCGTTCTATCAAGTGACCACCAGAGAATTGAGTCCTGCGGCGTTCTATGGGACAGGGGATGCCATTGAGGGAGCCATTCGTTCTTTTGAAGAAACGAAGAAAGTCCTCTTTAAACATCACTTGGAGCGCGGAATTGAAATTCCTGAACCTGAAAGGGAAGAGGATTCCGACTATAGTGGTAAATTTGTGGTAAGGACATCACCGGCCTTACATTGCAGGCTGGTAAAGATCGCCAAAAAGAATAGGCAGAGCCTCAATTCATACGTTAATGCAGTACTTGAAAGAACAACTACAGCTGATGACATTATGGAAGCGACGAAGCAAGCATTATGCGCGACATTCCATTTACATACGGAGAGATACCTCAGGTCCATCTATACATTTGAAGAAGGAAGACATTCACCAGCGCTTGGACAAAAGGAGGTAAATGCGGCATGAGCAAAGAAAAAGTGGAAAACCAAAATGCCGTCATTTCCAAGGAAAAGTACGGCGAATTGCTCCGCTGCATCGACTTACACGATATATATTTGACCGACGCCAAAATGTCGGCCAATCGGGATGCGCTTTTGGCGGGGGCAAATGTTGCCTTATCCTTCAAAGAAGAAATAAAACTCGCGCATACCTCGCAAGATTCTGCGAGAGTATTCGTCGATTATTCCTTTCGTGGAAAGAGCGGGAACCGAATCGTCATCTCGATTTTTGTAAGATTCACCGTGGTTTTTCAATTGAAATCAGATTCCCCTTTCCCCGTTGAATTTTTCGATGTTTATAATAAATCCAGTCTTCCATTTCAGACATTTCCCTATTTCAGGGAATTTGTCCAATCTACAGTGGCTCGAATGGGATTGCCGCCCTTGGTATTGCCTTTAAGGAAGTCCATTCCCGTGAAATAGGACAACAAAATGAAACCCGCCTAAAAACGCGGGCTTGCCCTACCAAGAGGGTTTCAATACTTGCCCTTTTCTATCCAGTGGGTCAAAATTCGGCGTGCGTAAGCTGGTCGTGACCCGTCTCCGGTCGGCCCAAAAAAGGCTTTACATCCGAGGGGAAAAGGAATAAATTACTTGGCTTAAAAATTGTAGGAATTGAGCATGAAATTCGACCAGCTAAAAGAGAATTTCTCCTGGACCGATATAGAACGGCAAATCCTTCAATTCTGGGATGAAAACGGGATTTTCCAGAAATCGATCGACCAGGCGGCCGGACGACCCGATTTTGTCTTTTTCGAAGGCCCCCCGACTGCCAACGGCCGTCCCGGCATTCACCATGTCATCAGCCGGACAATCAAGGACCTGGTCTGTCGTTATAAGACCATGCAGGGCTTCAAGGTAGACCGAAAGGCCGGGTGGGACACCCACGGCCTGCCGGTCGAGGTCGAAGTCGAAAAAAAGCTGGGACTCGATTCCAAACAGAAAATCGCCGAATACGGCGTTGCCCGGTTCAACGAGGAATGCCGGAAATCGGTCTTCACCTACAAAAAAGACTGGGACGAAATTACCCGCCGGATCGGGTACTGGCTCGATCTGGATAAGGCCTATATCACCCTCGAAAATTACTATATCGAAACCGTCTGGCATGTCCTGGCCAACTTTTTCGATCGGGGTCTCATCTATCAGGGACATAAAATCGTCCCGTTCTGCCCTCGATGCGAAACGACCCTGTCGTCGCATGAGGTCTCGCAGGCCTACGCCGACGTCAACGACCCGTCCGTCTTCGTCCGGATGAAAGCCGCCGATGGCGACTTTTCCTATCTGGTCTGGACGACCACTCCCTGGACGTTGCCGTCAAACGCCGCCATCTGTTTCCATCCGGATCAGCAGTATGTCCGGGTCAAATACAACAGCGAGGAACTGGTTCTGGCCGAGGCGTTGGCCGGGCGGGTGCTGGGCGGGGAATTTGACGTCTTGGATCGCAAGCCCGGCGCGGCTTATGCCGGGCGGAAATACCGCCCGTTGTTCGATATCTTCGCCGACCAGGCCGACAAGGCGTTTTTCGTCGTTACCGGCGATTTCGTGACCATGGAAGACGGCACCGGGATCGTGCATATAGCGCCCGGCTTCGGAGCCGATGACTATGAAATCGGTAAAAAGCACGGCCTGCCGGTGCTGCAGGCGATCTATGAAAACGGGCATTTCAAGGAAGACACCGGCTGGCTGGCCGGGAAATTCGTCAAGGACGCCGATCCGGAGATTATCGCCGACCTGAAGAAACGGGGATTGCTCTACACATCGACTATCTACACCCACAGCTACCCGTTCTGCTGGCGATGCGATTCTCCGCTGATTTATATCGCCCGGAAATCATGGTATATCCGTACCACCCAGTTCCGCGACAAGCTTTTGGAATACAACCGGCGGATCAACTGGTATCCCTCCGAGATCGGGTCGGGGCGGTTCGGCGAATGGCTGGAAAACAATGTCGACTGGGCGCTGTCCCGGGAGCGGTTCTGGGGCACGCCATTGCCGATCTGGATCTGCGAAAGCTGCGGCCATACCAAGGCGATCGGCTCGATCGAACAACTTCACCGCGAGGGGACCAATGTCCCGGCCTAGGTCGACCTGCACAAGCCGCACATCGATGACATCGGCATGCCCTGCCCGGCCTGTTCCGGCCCAATGAAGCGGGTCCCGGAAGTGATCGACGTCTGGTTCGATTCCGGGGCGATGCCGTTCGCGCAGTGGCATTACCCGTTCGAAAACAAGGACCGGTTCGATACGCTGTTTCCGGCCGAATTCATTTCCGAGGCGGTCGACCAGACGAGGGGATGGTTCTATTCGCTTCTGGCCATATCGACCATGTTCTACGACCAGCCCTGCTTCAAGAACTGCATCGTGATCGAGTTCGTGGTCGACAAAGAAGGCAAGAAGATGTCCAAGCATGTCGGCAACGTGGTCGATCCGTTTCTCATGGTCGACACCTACGGCGCCGACGCCGTCCGCTGGTACATGCTGGTCACCTCCCACCCCTGGATCGCCCTCAAGTTCGATCCCGAGGGGGTGGCGGTGGTTCAGCGGAAGTATTTCGACACCTTCAAAAACTGCTATGCTTTCTGGGCGCTCTACGCCAACATCGACAACGTCGCCGATGAGGCCGCCCGTAAAAAGGTCGGTGTGGGCGAATACCTCCGTTCGCAGGCCGGTCCCGAAACGCTGATCGACCGCTGGGTCCTTTCCCGCTACCATTCGACCGTCAAGGATGTCCGCGACGCCCTGGATAACTACAATCTCACCCGGGCGATCCGGCTGGTCCAGGATTTCGTCATCGAGGACCTGTCCAACTGGTACATCCGGCTGAACCGATCCCGCTTTTATGGCAGTGGCGATGACCCCGACAAAATGCTGGTGTACAGCCGCCTGTATGATATTCTGGTCGGCGTTTGCGGCCTGATGGCCCCGTTCGCGCCGTTTTTCAGCGACTATGTCTACCGGCAACTGCGCGGGGCTGCGACCGGCCAGGAGCCGGAATCGATTCATTTGACTTCTTTCCCCGCATTCGACGCGGCCAAAATCGAGCCGCAATTGGAAGCGGAAATGGCCCTGGTTCAGAAGCTGGTTTCGCTGGCGCTGTCGGCCCGGAAACGGAAAAACCTGAAAGTCCGCCAGCCGCTGACCCGGATTCTGACCCATACCGAGGACGGTCGGACGCTGTCGCCCGAGGTGGCCGAGGTCATGCTCAAGGAACTGAATATCAAGCGGGCGGAACCGATGGACGACCCGGCCACGTATATCTCGTTTGGGGCCAAGCCGGTTTTCTCCCGATTGGGGCCGAAGCTGGGCAAGGATATCGGGGCGGGGGCCGAGGCGATCAAGAAACTGACGCCGGATGAGATTAAACGGTTTTTGGCCGACGGCCATCTTAAAGTTGCATTTGACGGCCGGACCGTCGATCTTGCCCCCGAGGACGTCGAGATTCTCCGGAACGAGAAGGACGGCTTCGCGGTTGAGTCCGACGGGGCCCTGACGGTGGCGCTGGACGTCACCCTGACAAGCGATTTGGTGGACGAGGGCTTTGCGCGCGAGATCGTCAACAAGGTCCAGAACATGCGCAAAACCTCCGGCTTCGAGGTTACCGACAGGATTCGTATCAGGCTGTTTGCCGATGAACCGCTGACCGGCGCCGTCGGCAGATATGAAGCATACATTTGTGCCGAAACCCTGGCCGATTCTTTGGAGAGGGCTGAGCTGGTCCGTGCCGATCAGAGCGCCCAGGAATGGAACATCAACGGTCAAAGAGCGGCGCTGACGGTTCTGCGGACGAACAGCGCGGGAGGTTAACGGTGAAAAAAGCGGATCTGAAAAAATACGAGAAGCTCCTTCTCGAGAAACGCAAGGCGTTATTGGAGGACCTGGACGATCTCCGCAAGGATTCCGCCAACACCATCAAGGATTCCACCGGGGAGTTGTCCTCCTACACCTACCACATGGCCGACATGGGGACCGACGCCCAGGATCGGGAGAAGAAATTCCATCTGGCTTCCAAATCGGGACGGCTCGTCTACCATATCGATGAGGCCCTGCGGCGCATTCAGGACGGCACCTATGGCAAGTGCGCCTCGTGCGGCGAGGAAATCAGTACCGCGCGCCTGGAGGCGGTTCCGCACGCCCGGTTGTGCATCGCCTGCAAGGAAAAGGAAGAGAAAAACAAGGCCCGGGCCTAGTGAACGATAAACTCCTCAGGCTGCCGGCGGCGCTGTTCAGTCTGGTGCTGGTCTCCGATCAGATTACCAAGCAGATCGCTTTGAACTCCCTGACGCCGTCGGTCCCCGTTCCCTTTCTCGGCCAGACCGTCCGCTGGACCCTCGTCTATAATCCCGGCGGCGCGTTCAGCACCCGGCTGGCCGGCTCCCTTTTCTATCTCATCTTTTCGCTGATTGTCCTGGCTTTCCTGATTTACTATATTATCAAGAACCGGCAGGCGCGGTTCGCCGTCATTCCCCTGTCGTTCGTCGCCGGCGGCGCGGCCGGCAACATCATCGACCGCTTCCGTTTCGGCCAGGTGGTCGATTTCATCGACTGCGACATCCCCGACATCACCATCGGGTCGTACAATCTCGACCGCTGGCCAATCTTCAACATCGCCGATTCGGGCATCTCCTGCGGCATCATCGCCACTATTATCCTGATCTATTACTTTTCCCGCAAAGCCAAACGTCTGGCGCAAGCCGATCCCGATCTTCCCGAAACGAAACCGCAATAGTATTCTCAACGACTGATTTTCGAATCTTCTCCGACCGCTTGACGCCCGGCGGGAGTGACGTTATTGTTGGTAAAACGATGTTCACCCCATGAACGAGGAGTGGAAAGTGAAGACGACGGCAATCATTGGCGTGCTATTGACGGTTCTACTGGCCTCGACAGCGGCCGCCTTCGACGGCCATCGCAAGGGGTTCGTCATCGGCGGCGGGCTCGGTTTCGCGCCGATTGTGAAGTGGGAAGTGGAAGAATCGCTCGAAGAAGGCGTTCCGTACGGCCATGACGAGACAAGGGCCGGTGTCGGGCTCCACCTCCTGATCGGCTACGCCTGGGGCGAGAAGAACATGATCGTCTATGAAGGAAACGCGGCCGGATTCACCACCGCCGTGTCCGATAAGTCCGCCGCGCAGGGGTTCAGCGGCGTCGGTTGGTATCATTACTTCGGCCGGACGGGCAAGACGGCCTTCACTGTCGCCGGCCTCGGGCTGTACGGTTACGATGCGGAATACGACGATCCCCATGACAGCGGTTTCGGGATGCTTCTGGGGGGCGGGTACGAGTTCGCGCGCCATTGGCAGGTGGGAGGGTATTTGTCCTTCGGGTCTACGACATCCCACGACCGCGATTACAATCACGCCACTCTGAACGTGCTGGTCAGCGGAGTGTTTTTCTAAACGCACCCGATAACGGGCGCGCAGCTGCGCGCCCTAGGAATAATGACCGGAGTATCTTCACCTGCCTGCCGCTATTTCGGCGCGCGATAGGCCACCATCGCGGCGGCCTGATTGGTCGGCATAATCCGCACCTGATGGATGTTCACGTGCGGCGGACGGGTCACGCAAAACAGCACCGCCTCGGCCACATCCGCGCCCGATAATGGCGTGATTCCTTCGTATACTTTCCCCGCCCGCCCCGTATCGCCGTGAAAGCGGACGATGGAAAACTCGGTCTCCACCATGCCGGGATCGACCGTCGAAACCCGAATCGGCGTATCGACCAGATCGATCTGCATCCCCTTGGTGATGGCGTCCACCCCGAACTTGGTGGCGCAGTAAACGTTACCGCCGGGATAGACCTCGTGTCCCGCAATCGATCCGATGTTGACCACGTCCCCCTTCTTCCGCGCCACCATCCAGGGGATAACCACCCGGCTGACATAGAGCAGTCCCTTGACATTGGTGTCGATCATCTCCTCCCAGTCGGATAAGAGTCCCTCGTGCAGTTTATCCAGCCCCCGGCTGAGTCCGGCGTTGTTGACGAGGATATCGATCGCTTTCCACTTCTCCGGCAGGGCGGTCAGCGTTTTCTCGACTTCCTTCTGATTGCGGACGTCGAGAGCGAACGCATGGATTTCGACACCGTACCTATCCGTCAATTCCTTGGCCAGCTTTTTGACCCGGTCTTCGCGACGGGCGCAGATGAGCAGATCGGCCCCTTCGCGGGCCAACACCTCGGCGCAGGCGCGGCCGATTCCCGATGAAGCTCCGGTGACCAAGGCGATTGTATCTTTCAGAAGCGGCATGGTCGCACTCCTTTTCATGGAATCATCGTATATGGCGGCAATCTATACCGTCGGGCACGGGCTGTCAAGCGGATGACCTCGCGGTCGACGCCACATAAAAGACAAACCGGCGTGGGGATATCCGACCGCCGGTTTGTGCGCCTCTCCGATAGGCTCCGACCGCCAATCCATGACGGCCGGTATGTCCCTATTTGGCTTTTTTATCTTTCATCTCCTGCTTTTCTTTGCCGGATGCGGGCGCAGCGGCGGGCTTATCCATGGCCGCCAGGAATTTCTTCGGATCCTTGTTGAAATCGGCGACACATTTTTCACAGCAGAAGTAAATGCGCCGTCCTTCAAAATCGGCGGATACCGTCTTGTGGGCCAGCTTTTCGCCGGATACCGGGCAGGTCGTCTGCACGTTTTCGAACAACACGCCCTCGGCCGCGGCTTTCTGGAAATACTTGTCCGGCTCGCCCTTCATTTTTTCCGGGCACCCCTTGCAGCAGAAATAGACCCGCTGCCCCTGGATGTCGGCATAGACGGTGGAGTCGATCTTGTATCCCATCACCGGGCAGATCGTCTGGTTATGAACCTGCTTCGGCGCCTCTTTCGGCACTTCCGCCGCCGGAGGAGCGGCGGCGAAAACGTTTAACCCCAGCGCCAGGGCGATTCCCAGGATGACTAAGACTGCGTTGCGCTTTCTCATCGATGACCTCTCCTGTTCTCTGTCGTCTCGTGTTGCCGGGCTCCCTGTCGAGTCAGAACGCCGTAACCGGGCGAATCGTTTCGGCTGGCCGGCCGTTTACCCCAATGGTCGCCAGCGCCCATATTATACGCCGGCCGGCCCATTGTACATCAGGAAAAAGAAAGTCCAATTCCGACATCATAACCGGATCGCTCCCGTCCGGTCGAAGACCCCTTCCGCCCGCCGCGGTCGGATTACTTTGCCGTCGAAGGGTTGACTGTCGGCAACCCCTCGAACTGCTCGGACTGTTTGGTGACACAGCGGCAGAAGCCGTGGAAAATGGCGCAGATGCCTCCCATCATCGAGAATATCCCCCAGAACAGCGGGCGGCCGATGATATGCATCATGGTCGGCTGGGAGTACGGCAGAAGCAAAATGCCCCAGGTAATCAAATAGGCCCCCACGACAATACAGCAATGGCCGAACACCAGGGTCGGCACCCGGCTGCCTCGTTTCAGGGCCAGGAAAATCAGGGCCGCCCCGATAATCATCGGGACGACGCCGCCCGGACTCCTCGATATAATCGTGGCCCAGATTCCCAGGGCGACCAGCGCGACGCCCAACCCGGCGGTGATTCTGCTTGGCTTCACGCGATACCTCCTTATCCTTTCCTTTAGTACGATTGTCATTCGCCGCGGTTACGGGCCGCGATACGGATTTGTTGTTGATTTCGAAGGATAAAAGACCTTCCTAGTTCACATGACCTTGGATTCGATACAATTCATCACCGGGCGGCTGACCGCCAAGACCCTCTCCGGCCTGGAAGACACGCTGGCGGCGGAACTGACATCGCTGGGCGCGGCCGATGTCTGGCCGGGGAACCGGGCGGTTGAATTCACCGGCGATAAACGGCTGATGTATCATGTCAACCTCTGGTGTCGCACGGCCACCCGCGTGCTCCTGCCGATTGCCGCCTTCGATGCCTCCGGAAGCGACCGGCTGTATGCCGGTGTCGCCGCCATCGACTGGACGCGGTATCTCGATCCCGACATGACCCTGGCCGTCGATGCCGTCGCCATCGAATCGGCCTTCGACAATTCTCTTTTCGTTGCCCAGCGGGTTAAGGATGCCATCGTCGATCAGTTTCGCAAACGGAACGGCCGCCGCCCCTCGGTCGATGCCGACAATACCGACCTGCGGATCAACATCCATATCCACGGCCCCAAGGCGACTCTGTCCCTGGATTCCTCCGGGGGACCACTGACCCGCCGGGGGTATCGGACCGAGGGAGGGAAGGCGCCTCTCAGCGAAGTTCTCGCCGCCGGGATCATCCGCCTGACCGAATGGGACATGGCCATTCCGCTAATAGACCCGATGTGCGGGTCGGGGACGATCGTGATCGAGGCGGCGATGGCCGCCCGCGACATGGCGCCGGGACTACTCCGAAAGCAATTCGGTTTTATGCGCTGGAAAGAGTACGACGAATCCCTCTATCGACAGATGATCCGGCAGGCCCGGCAGACGGTCAAATCGGATCTGCCGGTGGAGATCGTCGGCTCCGACATCGACCGAAAAGCCATCGATGAGGCCAAGGCCAATGCCCGTCGAGCCGGGGTGGAAGGCAACATCCGCTTCGAGGTGAAGCCGTTCGACAAGCAGACGCCGCCGTCACCGCCGGGAATACTCATCACCAACCCGCCCTATGGCGAACGGATTGCCATCAGGGACATCGAAACCTTCTACCAAACCCTCGGCGATACACTTAAGCAGAAGTACGAGGGATACACCGCCTATATCCTTAGCGGCAACCCCGAAGCCGCCGGGCATATCGGCCTGCGGACCTCGCGGCGGATCAAGCTGTTCAATGGCCCGCTGGAATGCC
>JAAZOE010000132.1 GCA_012797915.1 Candidatus Zixiibacteriota bacterium
AGGCACGCAGGTCCGACCGGAACAACCTCATGCCCAAAAGCCCAAGGCCGCCGGCAAAGGTTAGGATCCAGCCGAGGGCCGCCAGGATGATGGTCAACCAGGACATGACGTAGGGGAGAAAACCAACCCCGGTCTCGTCAAACGAAACGCCGCTCCAGGAAAGGAGGACCGACAATTTCAAGCAGACAACCAGTCCCACCAGGGCGTACAGGCCGAGGTGAAGCGGATAGGAAAAGAACCACAGCGGGCGGTTGTTGCGGAAAACGCTTCGGAGGAAGAATATCTCCACGGCCATCTCGCGGATTTCCGCAGGCAGCGATTTTCGCTGCGGTTTCCGCCACCAGGCGGAATTCTCGAAGTACGACCCGCCGTAGTGTGATTTCCCTTTTTCGTGGGGAATGGGGTAGAGGTCCCAGCGCAGGTGCACCGGCAGACGGGCGATGCGGGCGGTCTTGGTGATGACGGCGGCGAAGAAAAAGATGATGGCGCCATAGGTTGTCAGTTGCAGCAAGCTCATGATCTTCTCGAATCCTGATCGTCCGCGGTCCGGATTTTCGTCCAGTATACATGTCCCGGATGCGATAGGCAAGTTTTTCCCTCCGATGGGATCGGCGACCGGGCGGGGACATCGCGGGTAAAACGGTCCATTCATCGGATAGAGGTGATTAATCGCGTGACAACGACGGCGAGGAATCATATCTTTGAGCCGACGATCGTATTATTGCATAAGAAACAAGTGAAAGCACGGTATGGGATTTTGGGAACGAATTTTCGGTGGGCAAGCCGGTCGATCCGACGCATCTGGGTCGACGGCCTCCGACCTGCCGGTGGCGGTGGCCGCTCTGCTGTTGCATATCGGGATGGCCGATTTCGAGTTGCTGACAGAGGAACGGGAGCGGGCCTCGGCGCTGCTGGCCGACTATTTCGATTTCCCCGCCGAACGGGTCTCAGAAATTATGGCGGAGGCTTCCCGGCAATTGCGGGAACAGACCGGCATGTATGTATTTACCGAACGAATCAATCGGGCCCTGCCGCGGGAGGAACGGATTCCAATCATGGAAATGGTCTGGGCGGTCATTTTCACCGACCGGAGGCTGGAGGGGAACGAAGACCAGGTAGCGCACGGGATTTCCCGCCTGCTGGGGTTGGATCATTCCCAGATGATTGCCGCCAAGATGAAGGTCCGTAATGAGTTGGATAAGCGCGGGGGCGGCGCCGGGCGATAGCAGCCGGCCAGTGGCCGAAAATATCCCGTTTATCGATAGAAAATCCATAGGGCAGAGGCGGCCCACTGTACCGATATTGTCGATTCCTGCGTACCAGAAGGTGAAGAAAGAACGCAGGAAAGGGCGGGGACTTTGTGAAAAAATGCACTTGCCCGGATCGATGTTACCGCCTATATTGACGTACTGATTCCGGCGGAAAAACCGCCGGAAATGACCGGGGCCGTAACCGGCCGTGCTGACTTCTGGAGGTATATATGGCAACGCGCGAGACCAAAATCGAGACTATCCATACGGGCGGAAATGTGGGGTTTTCCTCATTAACCGACCAGGAGATTTTCAATTACGAGAATACGTTCGGCGCCCATCATTACGGCCGCCTGCAGACGGTCGTTCGCAAGTGTGAAGGGGCCTGGTTGTATACGCAGGATGGTCGGAAGATCCTGGATTGCCTGGCGGCCTATTCCGCCGCCAATGCGGGGCATCACCATCCCAAGATCGTGGCGGCCGCCGTACAGGCGCTGGAAGGGCATTACTCTTCGGTTATTTCCAACGTGGTCTATACCGACCTGCTGGCGTTGTTCTGCAAGCGGGTGTCGGAGCTTCTGCCGCAGTTGGGGCCGCGGTTCGGGTCCGGCGGCAACAAGATGCTGCCGAAGAACGGCGGGGTGGAGTCGGTCGAGACGGCGATCAAGCTGATGCGGTATTTCGGGTGGAAACACAAAGGGATTGCCGACGGCAAGCAGGAAATCATCGTCTTCCACAACAACTTCCACGGCCGGATGATCGCGGTGATTTCGTTTTCCTCGTCGAAAAATTACAAAGAAGGATTCGGGCCGTTGACCCCGGGATATGTGTCGGTGCCGTTCGGCGACATCGAGGCGGTCCGGAAAGCGATCACCCCCAACACCTGTGGTATTCTGGTGGAGCCGATGCAGGGCGAGGGCGGGATGTATCAGCCGCCGGCCGGATTTCTCAAGGACCTTCGGGCGTTGTGCGACCAGAAAGACCTGCTGTTGGTGGCCGATGAGATTCAGGTCGGTCTGGGGCGGACCGGCAAGATGTTCTGTTTCGAGCATGAAAACGTCGTCCCGGATGCGGTCATTCTGGGCAAGGCGATCGCTGGCGGACTGGCCCCGGTATCGGTCATGGTGACCAACCGGGAGCTGATGGATATGACGTTCCGGCCCGGTTCGGACGGGTCGACGTTCGGCGGGTATCCTTTCGCCTGCGCCTGCGGTCTCGCGGCGCTGGATGTCATCCAGCAGGAGAAACTGCCCGAGCGGTCGGCGGCGATGGGCAAGATTTTGAAGGAAAAGATCGACAAAATCGCGGCCCGGTCGCCCCATGTCAAGGAAGTCCGCGGCAAGGGGTTGTTTATCGGCGTGGAAGTGAAATCGGGCGACGCCATGGAGTTCTGCCACAAGCTTCTGGATCTGGATATGCTGGCCAACGACAGCCATCATCATACCATCCGGATCAGTCCGCCGCTGATTATCAACGAACAGGAAGTCGATTATATCGCCGATCGGCTGGAGAAGGTCTTGGTTCCGTAAGCGGACAGGACATAGATACGAAAAGCCCGCCTCGGCGGGCTTTTTTTTGGGTGGAGTCTTAACCGGAGCCGGGAACCTGCAGCCGCGGGTGAAACATCCCCGGCTTTGGGCCGTAAAGAAACCATATTGTATATGAATCGGGGTGTCCGGCAGGTACGGGGATGCCCGGCAGGTAAGGGTGGAACGATGGAACAGCATATCAAAATTCTGGGAGTTCTCCATATCATTAACGGAGTGATGGTGTTGATCATGGGCTTCATCGCCATCGCCATCCTCGGTTTTCTGGGTCTGGTCGCCGTTGGTTCGGGGCATGCCCCGGATTGGGGAGTCGGGGGGGCCTGTTTCACCGTCCAG
>JAAZOE010000133.1 GCA_012797915.1 Candidatus Zixiibacteriota bacterium
ACCAACTGCGCTACGCCCCGACGAGTGGCTCCAAAATGGCGAATTTTTCACAAAAGGCAAGGGAAAAGTTTCAGGAGCGCCTCGAGCTCCTTCTTGATGTCGCCGACGATGGTGTCCGAACGGGCCTTCAGGACCAGCGTCCGTTTCCCGGGCGCATCGACATCCTGGCGCAGCACCTTCCGCGCCCCGGCGATGGTGTAATGTTCGACGTACAGCAGCTGTTTGATCTGATTGATCAGCTCGATGTCGTGCTTCTGATAGTATCGAGTGCCCCCGCGGTTCTTCTTCGGCCGCAGCATGGGAAACTCCTTCTCCCAGAACCGGAGGACATACGCCTCCAGTTCTGTCATCCGGGCCACTTCGCTGATGGAGTAATACAGTTTTTCATCGACCGGTGTCTTTGGCTTGGCCATGGACGTTCCCCTTCGTTACCGAACCTCTTCTCTGGTTTCAGGCCGGCCACTGCTCCGCTTTCAGCGGCCGCGTCATGAGCGCGGTCACCGCCTGCCGGGCCGGCAGCTGTTCGAACAGCACCGCGCAGACCGCCTCGGTAATGGGCATGTCCACGCCGTATTTATGCGCCAGTTCCCGCGTCGACCGACAGGTGGTGACTCCCTCGGCCACCATCACCATCCCGGCCAGGACCTGAGACAGCGTCTGCCCGCGGCCGATATGGAACCCGACGTATTGATTGCGGGAATGCTGCGAAATGCAGGTCGTCACCAGATCCCCCACACCCGAAAGACCGGACAGGGTCGCCGGATCGGCGCCCATGACCACTGCCAGCCGGGTCATTTCGGCCAAGCCCCGCGTGATTAGGGCTCCCTGGGTGTTGTCGCCGAAGCCCAGACCCCGGGCGATACCGGCGGCAATGGCGATGACGTTCTTGACCGCGCCGCCCAGTTCCACCCCGACCAGATCATGGCTGCGATAGACACGAAAGGTCGGGTTGCTGAACAGTTCCTGCGTGCGGCGGCAGCGGCTTTCTTCCCCCGCGGCCACGACCGTGGTGGGCAGCCCGAGAGCCACTTCCTCGGCATGCGACGGCCCGGACAGGGTGACCACGCCGTCGGCCGGAAGGCCGGGCCAGTCTTCGGAGATGATTTGCGACACGCGGCGCAGCGTCTGTTCCTCGATCCCTTTGCTCAGGTTGACGACCAGGTCCGGCCGCATCGGCAAGGCAGCGAGACGGACGCAGACCGAGGCGATCTGCTGGGTCGGCACGGCGCAGATGACGATCTCGGCGTCGGTTATCGCCTCGTCCAGATCGCCGGTCAGGCGGATGCCGGAGGCGATTTTGATGCCGGGAAGTTTGCGGGGATGGCCCTGCTCCCGCCGCAACAGGGCCAGTTCAGCGGGATCGAATTCCCAGAGAGTAACCCGGGCGCCATTGGCGGTCAGGAGATTGCCGCAGGCCAGGCCCCAGGATCCGGCGCCGAGGATGGTCACGCGCTCGTTCACACCGAAGCTTTCCTCCATCGAAACCTGGGTTCCGTCCCTGCCGTCAGCCGTTTCAGGTTCTGCCGGTGCGTGAACAATATAAGCAATCCGGCCAGCGACGCCACCGCCAAATAGAACGGCGCCACTGCCTCCGGCGATTCAAACCGTCGAATCCAGACGGCGGCAACAAAGGCAACAGCGCCGGCCATCGATCCCAGGGAAACGTAGCGAAACAGAATCATGATAATCAGGAAGGCAGCCAGGCCGGCGGCAACCTCCAGCGGTAACAACGCGGCGAAGACACCCAGCGCGGTGTTGACCCCCTTGCCGCCGCGAAACCGAAGATAGGGGGAACAAACATGTCCCAGGATGGCGGCGGTGCCGGCCGCCGGAGCGGCAATGGCCACGGCCATTGGCCAGGACGGTTGATACATCCAGTGAGCCAGGTATACGGCCATAAACCCCTTGCCGATGTCGCCGGCGAAGGTGACGAGCGCCGCGGCCGGCCCGACGACTCTCCAGACATTGGCCGCCCCGATATTGCCGGACCCCTGAGCGCGGATATCGCCCCGTCCGGCCAGGTATCCGACGAGCAGACCGAACGGAATCCCGCCCAGGAGGAAGGCGGCGGCAAGACAGGCGACAAATCCCATGCGGCGGCTTTCTGATGCGGCTCAAGCGAGCCGGCAGTACAACACCCAGTTTCCGGGGGCCAGCTTCACCCCCCGGTCATGATACAGCTCATAGACGGCGCCGTCGGTCGTCTCCACCCGGTAGTAGTTCCGATGGCGACGGAGCCGCCAGTCTTTCTTGCGCGGCGCCCCGGCCGGAAACCCACAGTCGGCCCAGGTCGCGATGACTTCTTTGACAGCGTACTCGTGTCCCCGCCACCGGAAGGACACCGGCCCGCCCAGTTTCTCATCCCGAACGACGGCGACCGCTTCGGAAATGAACTCCGGTTCGTTCACGGCGTCAGAGGCTGTCCGGGACAACCGGCAGGGAATCAAGCGCGGGTACGACCGACCTGGTCGAATCGGCCGGAATGGTCCCCGGGGGGAGCGCCTCGACGATCAATTCCAGCACGTGGGCCCCCTCTTCCTGGTCGATGGTTTTATCCTTGATGGCGACCTGGAAGGCGGTGGCGATGCGACTGATTTCCTGCGGATCGATATCTTTGCTTTTCACGCCGTCCTTGAAGGCCTCTATGATGCTGTGAACCGATTCCGGCGTGTATCCCGGCGGGAGATTGGCCGTAATCTCCTTCTCCGCCGCCTTGGTCATATATTCCAGCGAGGCTTCGGCAATCTTATCCTTGTTGATCCATACCACCACGATCCCGATGATGAGCAACAGGACAAAAATCGCAAAGACCACCAAAGCTATCGTGCACCCCTTGGACATCGCCATAGCGCCTCCTTGCCGTGAATCTATTGTTTAGGGATTATCCGGTTGCGGCCCGACAACCTTTAGCCAATTCGCCGATTCCCCCGATCTGTTGACAGATTCCTTTAAGAAAACATACGATGCCGACGGCGG
>JAAZOE010000134.1 GCA_012797915.1 Candidatus Zixiibacteriota bacterium
CTTCCATCGCTGGGTGGAGGTGTACCTGCCGGGGTACGGCTGGATTCCGGTGGATCCATCGCGGGGGGACAGCAAATGGCCGGCGGAGGTGGCCGGAGCGTATGGGTTCGTGGCCGGCAACTGTCTGATCACCACGGTCGGCGGGGGCGGCTCGGAATATATGGAGTGGGGGTACAACGGCAACGAGCGGTGGACGTCGCGCGGCAAGTGCAAGGTGGTGGTGGAGAATATCGCGGAGTGGACGCCCCTGGCGAAGTAGGGGCCCGGCGCTGATGATGATACAGGCAAAGCGGGTGTACGAACCGCCGGAGCCGGCGGACGGGTACCGGGTGCTGGTCGACCGGCTCTGGCCGCGCGGCCTGACCAAGGAACAAGCCCGGCTGGATGAATGGGCAAAGGAAATCGCGCCGTCCAACGAACTGCGGAAGTGGTTTCATGCCGATCGGACGAAGTGGGCCGAATTCAAGCGGAAATACCGGGCGGAATTGAAGGAACATCGGGAGCCGCTTGGCCGACTGGCCGCGCGGGCGAAGCAGGGGACGGTGACGCTTCTGTATGCCGCCACCGATCCCGAACGGAACCATGCGATCATTCTGACGGATATACTCAGTCAATTGGTGACGGACTGAGCCGTTTAGATCGGCGACCCGCCGTCGGATTCGGCGGCTTCGGCCCCGTTTCCCGCCCGCCGGATGATGACGAGGGTGATGTCATCGGCTTGTTCCGCTCCGTGACTGAAATCCTGGACTGACTCTATGATACCGGCGTAAACGGCTGGGGCGGTTCCGGACCTGCAGGCGGCCAGTGTCGCCAGCAGCCTCTCTTCCTCATACATTTCTTCGGCGGTATTGACCGCCTCGGTCACACCGTCGCTATACGCGGCCACGATGCTTCCCGGGGACAGTCGGATCGCTCCCACCTCGTATTGAATCCCCGGCATGGCTCCCACCAGCATCCCTCCGGTTTCCAGTTTCGTAACAGTGTTGCTCGGGTCACTATACGCCAGCGCCGGGGGATGCCCGCTGTTCACATAGTGCAGCTCGCCGGTGGCCGCGTCTAGGACGCCGACGAAGAGCGTGAAGAACATCCCGGCCGGCGAGGCTTCCACCAGGTGCTGGTTGACTTCGGTCATGAAGGCGCCGAGATCGGCCGACGCCCGCGGTAACAGGCTGCGCATCAGGGCTTGTAGATTGGCCGTCAGGAGTGAGGCACCCAGCTCCTTGCCGGAGACATCGCCGACGGCGAAAGCGACCTTTCCCGTTTCTAGTTCGAAGAGGTCGTAAAAATCGCCGCCCACGGCCTGGGCGGGGAGACAGGCGGCGGCGAACTCCCAACCGGGCACGGAAGGCAGAGCGCGGGGAAGAATTTCTGTTGGACGCCGCGGGCGATCTCCAAATCCCGCGCCTGCCTGGCCTCGCGTTTGGCCACTTCCACCAGGGCCGCGTTTCGAAGGGCCATGCCCACCGCCTGGGCCACCCCCTGCAGCAATTCCTTGTCTTCGCGGCTGTACGGTTGTTCAAATAATTTGACGGCCAGGGCAAGGCAGCCCAGCAGTTCGCTGCCGGCGCGTATCGGCAAGACCAACTCATACCGAGCTAATTTGGCCGGGCCGATCGGGGCATCCGCTTCCTCGCGGGTGGGAGGAAAGTCGACCCACGGCCGACCCGTCTCGATTTGGCCTAACGCATCCCTAACCCCCGCCGCATCAGCCGGCGCCGACTGGTATTCATCCGTCCCGGTCGGGCCGGTTCCTCGCAGTCCTTTGCGTTGCTGCCATCGTCCCCAGGCGAGCCGAATCGATTCGCCTCCGGGATCTCCTACCATGAGGTACCCTACCCGCACCGGGTGAAGGGTGGTCAGGAGCGCCTCCCCGGCGCGCCGGAGGCCGATGATGACCAGGGCCGAACCCATTATGGCCAGCACGGAAACGGCGGTCATCAATTGCGGGAATTCGAAGCGGGCGTTGCGGAGCCCCTGTAGGATAACGAAAAACAGCAGCACGAACTCGCATGAATAACATGCCGCAGGAAAGCAGCAGGTGTTGAAGACCGCGACGGATGACGAAACGGATATCGGATAGACGTTCGGCAACGATGAAATACCCCAGCACGACCCCGCTAAATGTCCAGAGCCCATACGGAACCACGTAATACCACGGCTGGCGATCAAACAGGTACCAAACTCCCGGCAGATACAACATCCCTCCCACCAGAAAGAGGAGTCAGGAGGTTTGGAATACCTTCACGCGCATGATTCGCCGTTGACGAACAGTACGCCATTGGGCGTAGATGAGGGGGGGTGAACAGGAGGACCAGAAAGGCCATTGGCCAGGAGTCGCCACGGGTCCGGAGAAAACTGAGCGCTTCGGCCGCAGGTCCGAGGGACGGATAAAAATTTCCGGCTGAGTTGAGGGTGTCGCCCAGCGCCCAGGCGCCAAAGACGATCCAGGACAACCACCACCATTGTTGCAATCGGGCTCCCATCCGAGTGCGGACGGGGAAAATAGCCAGGAAGCCTATCCACATCGGCCCCATGACCGCGATGGATGCAAAGGCGCAAAAGTATACCGGTCCCGCGGCCCATTCCGGCCAGAGCGAGCTCAACGGCATCCGGGACGAAAACACGAGCGTCCCCGAGGTCAGCAGCGCCGTCACCAGACGGAACGCAGCCGTATCGCGAAGCTTGAGAAAGCCGATAAAGACGCCCAGAAGCAGGGCGGCAATATCGAAGATCAGCATCGGGCTGATATGTTTCCAGCGCATGGCGACACTCTCGAATACGAAACCGGCGTCCTGGCGATAGGCGGTCGGCAATGAAGAGGGTAATTCCTGAAGCACGAGTAGTCCCGAACGGCGGTCGCCATCTTGTATCCATTCAATGCGCAGAGAGTCGCCCGGAGACGATCTCAACAGGGTGCGGAAGTAGGGTTCGGGATCTTCCGTCAAGGCGAGGCCGTTGATGGCGACAATCAGGTCGCCTTCATGCAAACCCAGTCTTGCGGCCGGGCCGGCGGAGTCGGTGGAGTTGATGACGGGGATACCGCCTGCGGCCGTGAAGGCGGGAGTGTCATTCCAGTTGCCATCGTAGGGGGGCAGTCCCGAGCGGGCGCGGGGGTAGTGCCGGATGGCGAACAGCGACCAGGTCGTTCCCAGAACCTGCGTCAGAAGTACCGCCGAAAAGAACAGAAGAACAGCCAGACGCAGGTACGGAATATGTCGTGTCACGGAAGCATCACTCGATGCCGGGGCGAGGATATTTTCTGATGGATTATTTGTCTGTGAATCGTCAAGTTTCATCTGCGCCTCCGACGATTGGCGGCATCCGGAAGGCGATAGTCGGAGACGATGCCCACCGGGACTGAGAGGCGAAATCGTCCCGTATGCGTTTGTGCTGAGTCCTCTGGTACAACCGGATCATGATGGTATCAGCGAGATGCAGCGGCGACCGGGCGATGTCGAACGCATCGCTATATGGCACGGTTTGATCATGCCCCTGTTTGGGATGGTTTCATTCCCGTCCGTCGTCAACGCTCATAATACATACGCAAGATTATGGCAAAGGGCAACAGATCCAGCGGTCAATACGTGAGATAAAAAGCCTCCGGAACTCGAAATGGCCTTTCCTCCGCTGTGGAAAACGGAAGAAGGACGGCCCATCGCCAGAGATGGGCCGTCGATTCAAGCCGGTTATGCGTGCTCGATGGCCGTGTGGCCGGATATCTCACTGTTGGTCGTGCAGAGATCGCCCACCGACAGCGAATGCACGTTGTCGTTGCCGGTCAAGCGCGCGAAATCCTTCAATTCCGATGTGCAGACTCGAAGGAAATTGGCCAAGCGGGTCGCCGATCGTTCGATATCCAGCCGTTTCCGCAGTTCGGGGTCCTGGGTGGCGATTCCGACCGGGCAGCGACCGGTGTGGCAGACCCGGTACTGCTGGCAGCCGCAGGCCATGAGAGCGGCGGTGGCGATGGCGACGGCATCGGCCCCCAGAGCCAGCGCCTTGGCGAAATCGGACGAGACGCGGAGTCCGCCGGTGATGATCAGGGAAACGTCGTTCGCGCCGGCGGAGTCCAGAAACCGCCGGGCCCGGTGCAGGGCGAAGATGGTCGGCACCGAGGTGGCCGCTTTGACGTACTTGGGGGACGCCCCGGTGGCGCCGGGGCGTCCGTCGATGGTGATGAAGTCCGGTTTGGCCTTGAGGATGAAAGCCAGGTCGGCCTCGATATGCCCGGCGGCGATTTTCACGCCGATCGGTTTGCCGCCGGAGGCTTCCCGAAGCCAGGCGATTTTTTTGCGCAGGTCTTCCGGGGTGGCGATGTCGCGAAAATGAGCGGGGCTGATAACGTCTTTCCCTGGCGGAACGCCCCGCACGGCGGCGATCTCCGCGGTGACCTTGGCCCCCGGAAGATGGCCGCCCATGCCCGGCTTGGACGACTGCCCGATCTTGATCTCGATGGCATCGACCCGGCGGAAGTTTTCTTCCGTGACGCTGTACTGGTTGGGTACGTACTCGAAGATGTATTTGCCGGCATTGGCCAGTTCCTCGGGCAGGATCCCGCCCTCGCCGGAGCAGACGGCGGTCCCGGCCAAGGCGCTGCCTTTGGCCAGGGCGATCTTGGTTTCCCGCGACAGCGCCCCGAAAGACATGTGACTGATATAGACCGGCGTTTGCAGAACCAACGGCTGTTTGGTTTTGTGGCCGATGACCGTTTCCGTTGCCACCGGTTCGCCGTCGTTGCGGGGCAGCCGGGCCATTTGGGCGCCGCGGATGAGAATATCGTCCCATGATGCGACCGGCTTTTTGGTGCGCATCGGTTCGATAATCGACGTCCCCGTTTCGGCCATGAGATGGATGTCGGCCATGAGGGTTTCGAGGTCATCGGCGGTCCGGCGATATTTATCGACGGCGTCCTCCGCGGCCTCGGCGGAGCGAGGGGGGGCCGGAGCGGTCGATCCAACGAGTTTGAAATACGCTTTCGCCGAACCGCAGACCGGGCAAACCCAGTCATCGGGCAGATCAGCCCATTGCACGCCCTCTTTGGATTCGTCGTAGCAGTAATCACAGACGTCGCATTTGTACACCGCCACGGTTGGCTCCTTAAATATCGGTTTCCATGTCGGCCGGTTCGTAATACTCCAACCGATGCTGACAGCAGGGGCATTTCTGCGGCGGCTCGGTCCCCTCGTGGATGTACCCGCAGACGCTGCATTTCCAGCGGATCGGTTTTTCCCGTTTGAACACGGTGCCGTTTTTGATCCGGTCGAGCAGTTTCTGGTAGCGCGCCCGGTGATGTTCTTCGACTCTGGCGATCATCCGGAAGAGGGCCGCGGCTTTGATGTTCCCTTCGGCCTCGGCGTCCTTGGCGAATTCGGGGTACATGGTAACGGTTTCGTACTGTTCGCCCTCCATGGCCGCCTTCAGGTTGGCGGCGGTGTCGCCGAGGCCGCCCAGCAGGGCGAATTCATCCTTGGCGTGGCGCCGTTCGTTTTCGGCGGTCTCTTCGAGGATTTTGGCGATATAATGGTACCCTTCCTTGCGGGCCACCTGGGCGAAGAAGGTGTACTTGTTGCGGGCTTGGGATTCGCCCGCGAAGGCTTCTTTCAGATGGTCTTCGGTTTTGCTCATCGGACTTCCTTTCGTCGAGGGTATCGTTCATCCGGTTTTCAACGATGTTCGCGGCCGGGGTGAAGGCGTGGGCCTCCGTCGCGATCGCCCCCAGTCATACTCCATGGAATACATATACTTCCGTCCGGCAAATGTCAACGGTGAAGGCCGGCATCGGCGGAGAATTTCAGCGCGGTTTCCGGCGCCCCGGTGCCAGGCGGTAGGCGGCGGCATCTGCCCCCCGGGCGACCAGGGGACCGAATTGGATATCGGCGTCACTTGCCCCATTTCCGGCGATCCGCTATATTGCCGGGCCGGCGTTCGGAGCGCGCAGGCCGTATGGACGACGAAAGCAGAAACCGATGACCGAAGATATCCTCCATGCCCTTCGCGAGAGAATCAAGGAGCTGACTGCGCTCCATACGACCGCGCGTATCCTTCAGGACAATACGAGGCCGGCGGTCGAAGTCATGCGGACACTGGCCGCCCAACTGCCGGCGGCCTGGCAGTATCCGGAGATCACCACGGTTCGGCTCAGATTCCGGGGATTGGAGGCGGCCAGTCCGGATTTCGCCGAATCGGATTGGCGGCAGGCCGCCTTGTTCTCCGTTCGTGACGGCGGGGAGGGTTCCATTGAGATTTTCTACCGGCAACCGCGTCCGCCGGCAGACGAGGGCCCGTTCCTGAAGGAAGAACGGGAGCTTATTGATTCGCTGGCCGAGATGCTCCGATCCTATTTTCAGCATCTGTTGGCCGACGAGGCGCTGCAGAAGGCGCACGACGACCTTGAGGCGCAGGTGGCGGCGCGGACGATCGAGCTGGAAAAGGCCAATGTTTCTCTCCGGGAACAAATCATCGAATATCGCAAGGCCGAACAGAAGATTGAACGGTATCAAAAACAACTTCAACAGTTGGCGGCGGAGCTTTGTCTCGCGGAAGCCGGCGAGCGCCGGGCTATCGCCGAGGATCTTCACGATCATATCGGCCAGGCGCTGGCGTTGATCAAGATGGGGCTGGCGGAATTACGGGGCAACGCCGTTTTCTGCGGCTTCGAAGGAAAAATCGGCGAGATGACCGCACTTCTGGAGCAGACGATTCGGTATTCGCGCAACCTGACGTTTCAGATAAGTCCGCCGTCGCTGTATGAGCTGGGTCTGCCGGCGGCGGTCGATGGTATGGTGGAGCGGTTCCGCCGGACGCATCCGTTCGCCATCACCCTGGAGGCCGTCGGGGATGTCGGGCGGTTCGGTCTGAAGACGGAGGTTTTCGCCTACAAGTCGATACAGGAGCTGTTGACCAATATCGTCAAACATGCCGGCGCCCGACGGGTGGACGTTTCTCTGCGCCGCGAGGGGGACAATCTCCGGGTTGAGGTGCGCGACGATGGGCAGGGATTCGATCCGGCGGCGCTGGACGACAATGGCGAACGGGACTGCAAATTCGGGTTATTCAGCATCAAGGAGCGGTTCCGTCTTTTGGGCGGTTCGGTGGCCATCGATTCCGCTCCGGGCCGCGGCACGGTGATTGTCCTGCAGGCTCCGGCGACCGACCGGGAGGATCACGTCGAATGAAGGTGTTGATCGCCGACGATCATCGGCTGTTTCGCGACGGCCTGCGGACGTTGTTGGAGAAGCAACCCGACCTCACGGTCGTGGCCGAAACCGAGGACGGCGCGGCGACCGTATCGGCCGCGGTCGATATTCGGCCCGATATCGTTCTCATGGATATTTCCATGCCGGGGTTGAACGGCATGGAGGCCGCCCGCCGGCTTTTGGCCGCCGGTCCGACCGTCAAGGTCATCATGTTGTCCATGCATTCCGATCATCATTTCGTGATCGAGTCGCTGAAATCGGGGGCGGTCGGATACGTGCTGAAGGATTCCGCCTTCGAGGAACTGCTGGCCGCCATCCGCACGGTCGCCTCCGGCGGTATCTTCCTGTCCCGTTCAATCAATGATGTCGTCGTTCGGCGGTACGTCGCCGCGGCTCGAGGCGGGGAGGCGACGACGGATTCCATTCTCAGTCCGCGGGAACGGGAGGTGCTGCAACTTCTGGCCGAGGGAAAATCAACCAAGGAAACGGCGGCCAGCCTGCATGTCAGCATCAAGACCGTGGAAACCCATCGCAAACAGATCATGGACAAGCTGGATATCCACAGCATCGCGGAGTTGACCAAATACGCCATCCGCCGGGGATTGACTACGCTGGAGTAATCTTCTCCCCGGACGTTTTCCCCCAAGGTATTTCGCAGTCCCAAATCAGGCTATCCCCGATACCGGTCCCGGCGTCACCGGGGTATTTTCCCATGAAACCAACCGTACCGAACGCCGTTTCGGTCGGCGAGGAGGATAGCGATGTTCGATACCGGCAATACCGGCTTCATGCTGGTGGCGACCAGCCTGGTCATGCTGATGACCCCGGGGCTGGCCTTTTTCTACGGCGGTCTGGTCGGACGGAAAAACGTTTTGACCATCATGATTCAAAGCTTCGTGTCCATGGGCGTCACCACCATCATTTGGTGGGCCTACGGCTACTCGCTCTGCTTCAGCGGCGGCGAGGGCGGGATTATCGGGAATCTAGACAAGGCATTCCTGATGGGGGTGACACTGACGACCCCCTCTCCGTTCGGGACCGGGAATATCCCGGAATTCGTGTTCATGGCGTATCAGATGATGTTCGCCATCATCACTCCGGCGCTGATCACCGGGGCCTTTTCCAACCGGGTTCGTTTCGGGTCGTACCTGCTGTTTCTGGTCGGCTGGCTGACACTGGTCTATTTCCCGTTCGTGCACATGGTCTGGGGCAACGGCCTTCTGGCCCAAATGGGGGTCCTCGATTTCGCCGGCGGCATCGTCGTCCATAACATCGCCGGCATGGCGGCGCTGGCCTCGGTGCTGTATGTCGGCCGACGTCGGGTCGGGGACAGCGTTCCCCACAGCATTCCGCTGGTGGCGCTGGGCACCGGGCTGTTGTGGTTCGGCTGGTATGGGTTCAACGCCGGCAGCCAGCTGAAAGTCGACGCCGTCACCGGGCTGGCTTTCCTCAACACCGATGTTGCGGCCTCGTTCGCCGGGCCGGTCTGGATGCTGCTGGCCTGGATTTTCGAAAAGAAACCGAAATTCCTCGGCCTGTTGACCGGGGCGGTGGCCGGGTTGGCGACAATCACCCCGTGCGCCGGATACGTGACGCCGACCAGCGCGGCCATCATCGGAATCCTGGCCGGGGTCGTCTGTTACTTCGCCGTGAATCTGAAAAACCGTCTGCATTGGGATGATGCCTTGGATGTCTGGGGAGTTCACGGGGTCGGGGGCGCCCTGGGGATTATTCTCCTCGGCCTGCTCGCCAACAAGGCGGTCAACGCCGCCGGGGCGGACGGATTGTTCAACGGCAACGGTCAATTCTTCATAGTCCAGTTGCTGACCGTCGTCGGTTCCTCCATCTATGCTTTCGTGTTCACTTACGTTATGCTCAAGATCATCAACCTGGTCACGCGGGTGCGAACGAGCGGAGGCGAAGAAGAACGGGGACTGGATGCCTCGCTGCACGGCGAATCCGCCTATGAGGGGATATAGAGATGAAGATACAATGGTACTATCCGGCAATTGTTGCGGCGGTCTGTTTGTGCGCCGGGAGCGCCCTCGCCACCGGAACGACCCATATCTGGGGGCCGTCGACCGATGTTCAGGCCTTCAAGGTGTGGCATTTAACCTGCGATCTGTATCTGCCGGTGGAGACCAGCGCCTCCGGAAACCGCGTGGCGTCAGTCACCAACTTGGGGGTCACCGTCGGGGTCCTGCCGAGCAAGACCGTCAATTTGGAGGTCGGTTTCGACCATAAATCCGGTCTGGGCCGGCTTGATGCCTATCCCCTGTACGGGAATGCCAAGATCGGCGTGCCGGAGAACAGCTTCGGGACCTTCTTTCCCGCCTTGGCGGTCGGTATCTTCGATGTCGGCACGAAAGGCGACGCCACCGATTACAACGTCATCTACGGCAAGGCCGCCAAGAGTTTTTCGGCCGGGGCCGTGTCGCTGGGACGGATTTCGGTCGGATACTTCTCCGGCAACGAAGATCTGCTGCTTGACGGAGATGGGGAAAAGGATAATCAGGGGATCATGGCCGCCTGGGAGCGGACGATGACCGAGATTTCCGACAAGCTGTGGGTCTGTCTGGAGTATATGGGGACGAAGAGCGCCTACGGTTGTTATACCGCCGGGGTCTCCTGGAAAGTCGCGTCGAATGTCGCCGTCCTCGGCGGTTTTCAGGCGTATGCCAACGATCTGATCGACAACACCGTCACGATGCAGGTTGACATCGACCTGTAACGTTCTTGTCCAGTGGCCCGCGGTACCAGCTCGCCGCGGGCCACGGCATGCGGTGTCAATTTTATCTTACCGATAGTTCGGTTTGACGGGGGCAGAGAAATTTCGCGCCCTGGTCGGTCACGACCATGTCTTCTTCCAACCCCACGCAACCGATATCCGGCAGCATGATTTCCAGCTCCAGCGTGAAAACGTTGCCCGCTTCAAGCGGGATCTTGGGCGTATTACCGTACCGTTCCCACTGGGGTCCCAGAATGGCGCCGCCATCGTGGACACTGCGGCCCAGCTGATGTCCCAGGGCATGTTCGTATTCGGGATAACCGTTGTCCCGGAGGATCTGCCGGGCCAGGGCGTCAACTTCGAATCCTCTCGTCCCCGGCAAGGCGGCTTTCCCGGTTTCCTCGATGATTGATCTGACCGTCGCGAAAGCCTTCATCAACTCGGCCGACCTTTCCGTTTCCCCCGAACGGCGGAAATAGACCAGCCTCTGCAAATCCGAGCAGTACTCATCGATCCGGACGCCGAAATCGACATGCAGCAAATCCCCTGGTTCGAGACGAGCGTCGGTGGGGAGTCCATGTCCCGGATTCGTTTTGGAACCGGCGTTGACAATCGTGTCGAACGAGGGGGTTCCGCCGCCGGCTCGGATTTCGGTCTCGACGATGGCGGCAATCTCCTGCTCGGTCATGCCGATCTGAATCTGACCCTGCGCCCTCGTCCACGCCTCCGTCGCCGCGACGGCGGCGCGCTCCACACGTGCGATTTCCTCCGGCAGTTTCCGGCTCCGGAGTTTTCCGGTGAATTCCTGCGCGGAGATGACCCGATCCATATAGGGCGTTCCGGCCAGATACGATTGCAGCACCAGAAACATGCCATGGGTAAGGCCGTCGGAGGATGGGTTGTCGGTCGAAAAATTGAGAGCGAGGGTCCTGGGGTCGATTTCCCCCAGAAGTTTGCGAATATCGTCTCCGGCTCCTTTGACATATGACTGAACGCGGGTGAACCGTCCCGATCGCGAAAATCCATCTGCGTCGAAGTTCCCGACCAGGGCGATGGCCTCGCCCCGGCGAGTGTAGAGAAAGAGAGAATTCCAGACGGCTTCGAGTCCGACCACCAGATCGTGGGTCGGATCTTTCTGCACGGAGGTTTCCCGTTCGAACAACGCCCAGGCGTCGATATTCATTTCCTCCAGCAATCGGGTCGCCTGCTGTATTTTGGCTTTGGTCAAATCCATACGTATCCTCTCGATGGGCGATATCATGTATCCGGGTCTGCCGATGGCGGGATGATTCGGGCGATGGTCCGGCAGGCCCAACCGCGCAGGCCATCAAAAACAACCGCGCGCCGGAAAACCGGCGCGCGGCGTCAGCATCAGAGTTATTGACTGAACAGCTTCTTGAGAATCTCCGCGCCGTTTTCCCAGAAAATCAGGACGACGCCCATCAGCGCGCCGCCGGCGACGATGCCGGAGGCGACGGGGAAGAGGTACTCCTCGCACTGTTTCTCGTTCCGCTTTTTCCAGAAGTGGGCGATGATGGCGCCGAGGAAAAACAGCAGGCCATAGTACCATTGGAAAACCCAGGCCAGGCCGATACCGGCAGCCGAGGGTATCCATTTCTGCCGTGTGGGATACAGGCGGGATAGGATCGGCAGGATAATGCCGGCCAGGCCGCCGATGACGATGGCCCATATCTTCACGGGGTGCATGGTCCCGAGTCCCTGGGCCATGGCTTCGGCCACGCCCTTCCAGGTTTGCGCGGCGGGAGCCGGGAACTGGTCGGTCCCCAGCACGCTGGCGTCGGGCACCAGCAGCCGGAACGCCGTGACGGTGACGAGGGTGCCGATGAAGATCCCGGCGAACTGGGCAATGAATTGCCGGCGGGGATTGGCCCCGAGCAGGTAGCCGCTCTTGAGATCGGTGAGCAGATCGGCCGAGGCGGTCGCCGATCCGGCGGTAATGTTGGCCGCCATCAGGTTGACATCCATCTTGCCTGGCGAAATGGCGCCGAAGGAGAGCTGAGTGATCTTGCCCATGGCGCCCACGGGGGTGGTGTCGGTCTCGCCGGTGACGCGGCAGGCCACCAGCGCCAGGGCAAAACTCAACAAGACGGCGACGGCACTCTGCCAATAGGGCATTCCGAACGAAGCGTGGGCCAAAAGGGCCAGGGCCACCAGCGCCACCGCCTGTCCAATGAGAAACCAGGAACTCGGTGTTTCAATCGCCGCCAGTTCATCCTGATTTTTATTGCCCCGCTTGGTGAACATTTCCCCCAATCCGCGAAACGCCCGGATGGCGCTTTTCCACTGGAAAAAGACCGACAGGATTCCGGAGGTGACCATGCAGGCGGTGCCGCCCCAGAGGGTCCACTGGACCAGCGACCGGAAACCGGTAACGCCGGCGGCCTCCGGGACGGATGCCTGCACCCAAGGGACGAAGACCATCCAGCAAAGGATCGACCCCACGAACATGCTGACAGCCACGCGCATGCCGACGAACATCCCGGCGGCGATAAAAATGGGGTCCCAGGTGAGGGTGACGGTCCGTCCGACCCAAACCTCGCCGAGCGTCAGGCGGCTGAAACTGGAGACGAGCGAGGAAATCTGGAACTGTTTTAGACCGGCGCCGATGAGTTTGAGACCGTCGGTCAGGAAGGCGCTGACCATGGCCAAACCGCCGGCAATGGCTAGGGCGCGGGCGGCGCGCATCCCTTTCTGGCCCTTGGCGTGCAATGCCCGCAGGGTTTCGGCGGCGGCGATCCCGCTGGGAAAGCGGAGCTGTTCGACGTTGATCATCTGCCGTTTCATCGGGACGGCCATCGTAACCCCCAGAATGGCGACGAAGAAGACCCATCCCAGCATGATGGGAAACGGCAGCGTCTGGTTGTATATCATGATATAGGCGGAAAAGGCCGAAATCAGGGTCCCGCCGGTGGAATAGCCCGACGAACTGGCCGTCGATTGCATGCAGTTGTTTTCCAGGATGGTCATCTGCGTTTTGGCCAGTTTCATTTTGTAGAAGGAGGTCCAGATAGCATAGGACAGAATGCAGGCGGTGATGGCCACGCCGAAGTGCCACCCGGCCTTGAGGCCGATGTAGATATTGGTCAGGGAGAGGACGGCGCCCAGTATCCAGCCCATGATGATGGCCCGCCAGGTGAGCTGCCTGATGGTGTCGCCGCGGCCGAGGTAACATTTCTCGTACCACTGGCGTTCGATCTCTTCCGGGGATCCCTTGAATCCTTCGACGGGAAGTTCGTAGTTTTCATAGGCGTCATGGGCGGCGGTGTGATCGGGCAGTGAGGGGTGCGGGGTCTGCTGGTCTGTGGACATCGATGCGGTCTCCTGGTTGCGGGTTCGTCAGCCTCGGTCGCGCGGGGTAACCGGACGGACTATTTTGCGCAAGATACCACGATTCGGGGGCTCTGTAAAGGCGTTTCTGGCCCCCGGCGGGGTCGCCTGTTGCCAAGGGCCCGAATCGGGCGACAGGGAGCCGGGGGACGGCCGACAGGAGGAGCGACTCGGCCGTTTGCAGCTGCTTTTCCATCCGCCGTGACGTACCACTATTACGTCGATGAAAGAAATATGCGCCGGCAGACGGCGGGGTTCTGTAAACGTGCAATCGGAGGAATGTCCGCTCGTACGGACGGAACAGGAAGGAGGACGTATGGCCGGGTTGGGAATCACCTTGCGATGGCAGGCCTGGGCGCCGAAGATGCACGCGCTGCTGCGGATCGCGGCGGCGTTGCTGTTCATTCAACCGGGAGCGATGAAACTGTTCGCCTTTCCGGTCGGCATGCCCCCGGATGGCGCCACCGCGCCGCTTTTTTCCCAGATCGGGATCGGCGGTGCCCTGGAGGTGTTCGGCGGCTTCCTGCTTCTGATCGGCCTGTTCACCCGGCCGGTGGCTTTTATCCTGGCCGGAGAGATGGCCGTGGCCTATTTCCAGTTCCATTTTCCTCAAAGTTTCTGGATCGTCGTCAACAACGGCGTGGCCGCGGCGTTGTTTTGTTTCGTCTGGCTCTATTTTTCCGCCGCTGGGGCGGGGCCGTGGAGTCTGGAGGCATGGCGAGGGGCCAGGCGAAACCGAACTCAGAAGAATAATCCCCTTACCCGGAATGGTTAACGGAGAGAAGACTCCATAAAGACAGCCTCTTCGAAAAACAATGTCCGGCCGAATCCCAAGCCGCAAACGGTCGACGACTATCTGGCTTCGGTTCCGCGACCGGCCCGGAGCACCCTCGTCAAAATCCGCGCGGACATCAGAGCCGCCGCCCCGGGGGCAACCGAGAAGATCAGTTGGGGGATGCCGACTTTTTATCACCAGGGCGGCCTGGTCGGTTTCGCGGCATTCAAGAATCATTGCAGTTTGTTCGTCATGAGCGGAACGTTTCTGGATCGGTATCGAGAAACGCTCGATCGCTATGAGATGACCAAATCGGCCATTCATTTTCCGCACGACCAACCGCTGCCATCCGCACTGGTGAAGAAGATTGTCCGGGCCCGCCTGGCCGAGAACGCCCGGAAGGCGGAGCAGCGGAAGCGGAAACGATAGTGAAGTGTTCTCAGATGATCCGCCCGGCGCCGAAGGAGCCGGGCGAGTTGTTCGGCCGAGGTGACTTATCCAGCGGATACGGCATCTTGGTTCCCGGATACAGCTTCAAGGGCCGGCCCGGCTTCGGTCGATGAGGCGCTGAATGCCCCCCCGGATCAACTGGGGGGTGCCCAGGCAGATCGACTTCTGCCAAATCTGGTTGCCTTGGCTGTCGACCTCCATGAATCCGAACCCCCTGCCCCAATAGTACACGCTAACGTCGATGGTTCTGTATACATTGGACGGTTCGATGACCGCCGGTTGCGTCCGATCGTAATCCAGGATCGGATAGATTCGGCGACGCATGACGATTTCCTCACCCTTTGCGTCCCTCGGTCCCGCCGGACCGTGAGACTGTGGAGCAGCATGGGTGCGGATGTTTCTCCTTTCAAGCCTCGTCATTGATTGATTGTTGTGGCGACAACTTGCTCCCTGCGATTCGAACGTCAACGATCATCGAGGAGAAGGATGCGTCGGAACGGCTGAAGTTTCGCCGAAAACGGGGGCGACGGAGGTCTGTTCCAGCCGAGTGAATTGGGATTGACGGATACGAGGATGGGTATTATATTGGAATATCGGGTCATCAAACCCGGCAGCAGCCCATAACCTGAATACCCGCATCCACCCTGGGAGTGGACTCTCGCGATGATTGATAATGGAGGTTACCGATGAAAACCCTTGCCGTCCGGATTGCCTTGCTGGTGATCATTTGCGCCGTGGCCGCACCCGCCTTCGGCGGCGTGCCGCAGAAAATCAGTTATCAGGGGCGGGTGACCGACACGCTCGGTCAGCCGATCAATGCCACCGCCAATATCACCCTTATCTTGTATTCCGATTCGCTGGGAACGACCTCGATTTGGAGTGAGACCCATCCCTCGGTGACCATCACTGACGGGCTGTTCCATGTCCTCCTCGGGTCGGTGGACCCGACGATCGGGTCATATTTCGACGGCAAAGAGCGGTGGCTGGGTGTCCGGGTCGGCGGCAACCCGGTCGCCTTGCCGCCCGTACCACTGGTATCGGGATTGTACGCCCTCATGGCCCAACGATCCGATACGGCCGCCCTGGCTGCGGGAGTCGCCGACAACTCTATCACCACGGCCAAGATCGTCGACGGCGCCATTTCCCTCGCCGACCTTGGCCAGAACGGCGCCGCCGTCAATCAGGTCATCAAATGGAACGGCAGCGCCTGGCAGGCGGCGGCTGACGCTCAGGGAAGCAATACCAGTGGTTGGACCGATGCCGGCACCTCCATCGACCTTACCATGCCGACCGATACTGTAGCCATAAATACAACTTCGCGCCTGGGCAAGCTGAATGTCGGGGGGGATATCGGCTTGCCGCTGCTGTCGAATATCTATTTTGGCAGCGACGCCACCCGCATCACCGGACTGGCCGGCGGGGACCTCCGCCTGGTGGCGGAAGATTTAAGCATCCTCACAACCGAGGATTTGACCTTCGGCGAATACGGCGTGGAAAGCTGGATCAGGTTCGACAACGCCAACCGGAGAGTGGGAATCGGCACGTTATCGGCCGATGACCGTCTGCACATCGAAAACAGCGTCTCCGGCGGCACCTGCTGGTTGAAAATCCAGAATTCGCACGCCACCGCCTGGGGGCAAACCGGTCTGCGGATACAAACCCCGGCCAACACCTGGCATCTGCGGCAGGACCTGTATACCGCGGCTAATTTCCCCGAAGGGGCCTTGTCGCTGTATAGCAGCGGCGGCGCGACAGAAACCATGACCTGGCTGGAAAACGGCAACGTGGGTGTCGGCACCACCAATCCTGGATCCCACAAGTTGTATGTTGAAGGGGCTTCCAGCGGTCTGGGGGGGGCCGTATTGTTTGCCGATGCGGATAATTCCAACGGTGTGGCCATAAGTTGCTATGCGAATTCCGCCTATCCGGCGCTAGTTGCCTCACAACGAGGCACCGGCGACATTTTTCGCGGCTACACTATCGATGACGACAGCGTCTATTCAACCGTGATGCGGGTGACGACCACGGGGCTGGTCATCTGCCCGGTGCTGCAATTGACCGGCGGCAGCGACGTCGCCGAACCATTCGAGATAACCGATCGCGGCGCATTGCCGGTCGGCGCCCTGGTCGTCATCGACGAAAACAATCCCGGCAAATTGCGTCTGGCGGACTCGCCCTATGACGCCCGCGTCGCCGGCGTAGTTAGCGGCGCCGGCGGCATCAACCCCGGCATCACCCTGTCGCAGCAGGGGGTCAACGACAACGGTCAAAACGTCGCCATCAGCGGCCGCGTCTACTGCCTGGCCGATGCCGGCTACGGCCCGATCAAGCCGGGCGACCTGATAACAACCTCCGCCACCAAGGGACACGCCATGGTCGCCTCAGATCGGGCGCGGGCCTACGGCGCCGTGATCGGCAAGGCGATGTCGTCGCTGGAATCGGGTCGGGGTCTGGTCCTTATTCTGGTTTCACTCCAGTGAGACGGTCGGCGGTACGAAATCAAGGAGTCGCCATGAAAGCCATGCAGTTATATAGTCGGTTGTGGATTCCGATGCGGACCTTGCTGGTGGGTCTGCTTCTGAATGCCGCCGTTCCGGCGCAAACGGGCGGGCCGGACTTCTTTAAGGTGCAGCTCTGGAATCCCGACCATCCCGTCGATATCATGGTCTACAACCCGAATCACGAAAAGATGGTCATGCCCAAACCGATGGATATCCCCTCGTTTTCGGAGTGGTACGGCAAGGGGGTGACGGAGGACAACTTCCCCAACGCCGAAAAGGTCGGCGCCAACATCGTGTTTTCGGTCAGCTATCAGGACAGTGCCGGCGAGGGCTTCTACGATGTTACCCTGGGATCGGTCCGTCGCACGGCATTTATCGCTGCGCTCGCGATCTGGGCATCCCATATTCAGGGTCCGGCCACCATCTCCGTCGCGGCTTCCATGACCGCCCGCGGCGGATCCGCCTCCAGCGCCGTGTTGGCGTCGTGCGGACCGGAGTCGTACTGGACTGATTTTGCCAACCAGCCGGTGGCCGACACGTGGTATCCCGACGCCATGGCGGAAATCTATCATGGGTCGGATTTAAATGCGGACGCCGCCGAAATCGCTGTCGACTTCAACAGCGATGTCGACAACCCCACCGTGCTGGGAGCCAGAGACTGGTATTACGGGACCGACAGCAATCCGGGCAGCGATATTGATTTCATGCAGGTTACCCTCCATGAACTGTGCCACGGGCTGGGGATGGTGCCGTCCTTCAAAAGCGACGGCTCCTGGGGGAGCAACCACGGCGGGACGACCATCCCATTCATCTATGACCGTTTCCTTGTCGACAGTTCCGGGACGTTGTTGATTAGTCAACCCGTGTCGTCATCGAACGTGGTTGGCAATAACGTCTTCTGGGATGGTGCGATCGCCGAGTGGGCATATTTCCACGATTTCCACGGCACCTTCCGGCTGCCGATCTTTGCCCCCGCCACCTGGGACGGCGGGTCGAGCATCAGCCATATCGACGAGGCGACGTTCAGCAACACGCTCTTCGAACTGATAACGCCCAATTATGACGACTCGTTTGTTATCCATGACCCGGACAACATCGCTCTCGGCATCCTTCAAGATATCGGGCATAGTCTGTCCTCTTCGCGGTACGTGAACCTGGGCGCGTCGGGCACCGAGGATGGCAGCAGCGGCCATCCGTTCAACACCCTCAGTGAGGGGATCACCAATGTTCCGACGGGCGGGCACCTGCGTCTGTTTCCCGACTCCTATTCCGGGGCTATGACGCTCACCAAGGCGATGACCCTGCACAGTTGCGGCGGCGAGGCGTTTCTGGGGACGGCGAAAGGGGTCAGCAAGGAAGCGCTACCGGGTGATTCACTCCCGGAACCGGAGCTGATAGCACCCGAAAAGCAGGAATAAGCCGAAACCGGTTCATCGGACACAAAGGGGTCGGTTCGCCGGAACAACCGACCCCTCCAAGAAGCTTCAGCCGCCGTTTTCGCCGATTATTGCCGTCGTAGCGCCTGGACCATCGGATCCCATGGCGGCAGCGTTTCGGCCTTGGTGTCAAACAAAGCCAGGATCTTTTTGGGGATGTATTTCTTCCGCAGGACCACCTCCTGGACGTAGAGGTCGAACCAGTCGTCCCGCATCACCAGATACCCGCCTTTTCCGGAGGCGTCCCCCCATGAATTTTCCACCAGCCATTTCCGCACCCGGCCGTCGACGATATCGACGCCGGTAAAAACCATGTTATGGTTGGGAGAGCAGGAATAGGTTTCGAACAGCTCCTGTCGGGTAAGGGAAAAGTCCATATCATAAAAGGACGCGTAATCGATGAGTCCCGGTATCATCAGTCCGTTTTTGGAATTCATCTGTTGACCGACGTCACAACCGAACCAGACCGCCTGGCTGTCGAGCAGTGAGTTCCGGGTCAGCTCTTTGAGCGTTTCCAGGGGGCAGTTGACGAAATACAGATTCGGGCCGCCGTCCACGATCCGATCTATCTCGATCTCATATTTCTTGTCGAATGGCAGCGTTGGTATCGAATAAAGCGGGTAATACTCTTCAAGCGCGGCGCCGACCGTTTCCTGGAAGAACCGCATCGGGGTGTACTCCTCCAGCGTCGCCAGGGTCGTATCCGTTTTCCGGTACCGCCAGGTGAACGTTGTCGGCGGAAGGCCGAAATTCATGGCCAGAATCCGGTACATGTCCTTCAGCGCCTGCATCTTGATCTCGGCAATCCGCTCCGGCGATGATTCATGGCGAATCCTGACGGCGGCCTGCTTCAACTTTCGACTGAGCACCGAGATGACGTGGTTCGAATTCGAGGAGCTGTGGGTTTCGGGCATAACCTCCTGAGGGACGACGCCGTACTTGGAGACCAGCGCGACGAAGCCGTGCCAGTTTTCCCCATCCTGTACGTTTGACTTGAGCAAAAACTCCACGGTTCGGTCGGTGTAGGGCTTGTCTCTGGTGGCGATGACGGCGTTCAGATAAAGGTTCGCCCGTTCGAGTTTCTCGTAGAAGTAGAGATAACTCTGGGACAACTCGATGTCCTCGCACCCAAGCGCCTTGGCGACGATCGGTCGAAGGATATTCAGGCCGGAGAACATCCAGCACCGTCCGGTTCCCTTCTGATCGGTGATCCGTTGGTCTTTCAGTCGCAGGGAGAAGAACGTGTCCACCGACATGGTCGTTTCCCAATTCTGCATGATGGTCTTGCCATCAACTTGGGCCAGGGCGTTTTGGGCGGCCTTCAGCCGCGTATCATCCGGGCATGACCGGGCCAATTCGTCGAGCACTGTCGGCGTCAGGTCGCCGGACGATTGGGCGGCCGGTCCCCCGACCAGCAGTAGCAATGCGGTTATGGTCACGGTGATCGATTTCATAGCGAATCTCCCTTGCCGAGCCTCGCCGGTTGCGCCAGGGGGTCCGCCTCGGCGGGCACACACCGGCGGTTCATGGTTTCCCATGGGATTTTCCAAATGTCGTGACCGCAATGTATCCCCGGCAGCATTGAAAGTAAACAAAATACGTCGTGGGGATGGATGCGGATTTCGGATGTGCCCGGAGAGACAAGCAGGCCGCGACATGGCGGCTCAGGATGGACCCACCCGTCGGTGACGGGTGGGTCCACCATCATGAACCTGTTTGGCTATGGGCAGCAGGGCACGGGGCCGCCGCGGAACACGTAGTTGATGATATACACCGCGTCCCCGACGTTCACGCTCCCATCGCAGTTGGCGTCGCCGGCTCCGAACGGCACCGGGGCCGGGCCGCCGCGGAAGACGTAGTTAATGATATACACGGCATCGCCGACATTGACACTGCCATCGCCGTTGGCGTCGCCGCAGACATAGGCCGCGTCGCAGGCGTCGCCGATGCCGTCGCCGTCAGAATCGGCCTGGGTGGGATTAGCCACCGTGGGGCAGTTGTCACAGATGTCGCCGACGCCGTCGCCGTCGCCATCGGTTTGCGAGGGATTGGCCACGGCCGGGCAGTTGTCGCAGGCATCGCCGACGCCGTCGGCATCACCATCGGTCTGTGAAGGATTGGCCACGGCCGGGCAGTTATCGCAGGCGTCGCCAATGCCGTCGGTATCACCATCGGCTTGTGTGGGATTGGCTACGCCGGGGCAATTGTCGCAGACGTCGCCGAAACCGTCGCCGTCGCCATCGAGTTGTCCTGGATTGGCCACCGTCGGGCAGTTGTCACACAGATCGCCGAAACCGTCGCCGTCGATATCATTTTGCCCCGGATTGGCGATGGCCGGGCAATTGTCGCAGACGTCGCCGACACCGTCGCCGTCGCCGTCGGTCTGGGGCGGATTCGGTTTGGTGGGGCAGTTGTCGAGCGAATCCGGCCAATAGTCGCCGTCGCTGTCGCAGGCCAGGATGAACTCGAACTGCACGTCCTGATCGATACCGTTGCGTCCGTCATTCCAGGTGGCGCCCCAGGGATTAATTCGATTCTGATCCGAGGCCAGGTAGAGGCCGGTATAGGGACCTGCGGGACCGGCAATGGTGGTCGCCGGCGGGAACGGCCCGACCCGGGTCACCATGCAATCGGTCCAGGTTATACCGCAGTCGCGGGACACGGAACTCCATACTTCGATCCCTAGGTTAGCCGGATCGCGTCGGCGGTCATAATAGGTCACGGTGATCGCGCCGGTGTTGGGGTCGACGGAGATGGAGGGTGCCCACTGGTCCTTGCCGTTACCCAGTACGTCCTGATTGATCCGAATCGGCGCCATCCAGGTTCCGGGCGCGCCGCCGGCCGGACTGGAGCTGAAGAAGATATCGACGTCTATCCCGTTGAAAGTGTCCCAAACCAGGTAGGCCATCCCGGGACAGGTGGGCGACAGGCCCTTGTCGACCGCGAGGCCGACCGTGTTGGCGGCGATGATCCCCGGGTTCAGATTCGGCGGGACAGGGGCGATGCCGGCCAGCACCGGCACCGGAGCCGTCCAGGCTCCGCCGCCGGTCGGGGTCGGATTCATGGATAACAGGATGGTGCCGTTGAAGACATCCCGCCAGACACAGTACACGGCGCCCGGCGTCGCGAACGGATTTCCGGCAGGGCCGGCGTAATCGAGCGCGGGCTTGGCGCCGCCCGGTACCTGCCAGACCGGCATATTGATTATCAACGGGACCGGCGCGGTGAGAGCCGGATATAGGAAGGGAGGTGCAACCGTGTTGGTGGATGAGGTCCAGATATCGAAGAAATCGGCCACATCGTTGAAGAAGTTGCCGTCGCCGCTCGGATCGCCGTC
>JAAZOE010000135.1 GCA_012797915.1 Candidatus Zixiibacteriota bacterium
CCGGCTTTTCGACCGCCCCCACCATCGTCAGGAGCGGATAATTGAACATGTTGCGGGAGCCGATCTGGATGATGTCGGCATAGGGGAGAACGTCGTCGATTTGCGAACGGTCCATCAGTTCGGTGACCACCTTCAGCCCGTGCCGCGCCGCCGCCGCCGCCATGATTTGCACGCCGACCCGCCCGATTCCCTGGAACGATTCGGAACTGGTCCGGGGCTTGAACGCCCCGCCGCGAAGATATCCCACGCCCAAGCGGGAAAGAAAGGCGGCGATCCGGTCGATTTGCTCCTCCGACTCGACCGAACAGGGACCGGCAATAAGATATCGAGCGCGGGACGAGGCCGAAACGCCGTCATGCGCATCTTCCGGCTTTCGTTTGAGCGTCAGTTTCCCTGCCCGGCCGGATACCCGGTCCAACTGTTCGCGCAAGGCGGAATCAACCGTTCCGAAAATCCGCACGACCACCCGGTCGCGCCGAATCTCCTCATAATCGAGGCCCCGTTCCTTCAGCGTCGAGATGAAGGCGCCATATGCCGGGTTGTTTTTTTCGAATCCGTAAATCATCGGTCGCGTCGGTATCGCCTCAGAATCTGAAGTCCGCAAGCCAATCGGCCATATGTTTTGTACCCAAGAAAGTCCACAGGGACGGTCACAAATATACGTAATCCGGCCGGGAAATCAACCACCCAGACCGGCAAGAATCTTCCTTTTACCCGCCCCCGTCAACCAACTCAGATAGGCAGTACCTTGCATATTTTAGGCATGATTTTAGGCGATTTTTGCCCGATTATATCATTCGCCTCAAATCGTCCGGTCAATGGAGACACTTTTTTTCACGATTGGTTTGTCCTCCTGATATGATAATTGTCAGGCTTGCTAATACTGCCTTGCCAGAATTTATTGTCCACCAATAAAATAGGAGCCTGCCGGAATTGCGGCCGGAGGTTGGCAGGCTTTTTGTTCGACGAAGAATCGCCGGATACGGCGGAAAATCTTCGGTCGGCAAGAAGAATGACCGGATTCCCGAGGACTGGCACACGCTTTGCGGGAAGAACGGTAAACACATGTACCGGCCGTGCGGCGGAAAGACCAAACAGGTTAGAAACCGGGAGTTAACGATGAAAAAGAGTATTATCGCGGCGATGGCTCTGTTTTGCCTCTTCGGCCTCAGTCTGTCCGCTTCCGCTTTCAACAACATGTCCACCATGGGTGGTTCGGATAAACCGGTGATCAACGCGGTTGGCGATCAAAATTTTAGTGGTCTCCCGTCCAAGAAATATGCGAACGTCATCACCGTCCTCGACATGATCGGTGACAATGACGGGTATGGGTATGGTGCGGCCATGGTGCCCGATGGCGCCGACCTGCCGGTCACCAACGACCCCGAAGAAGGCGCGGGCTGGATTTTCGACAATCGC
The DNA here is from genome assembly GCA_012797915.1 of Candidatus Zixiibacteriota bacterium. Classification (GTDB taxonomy): domain Bacteria; phylum Zixibacteria; class MSB-5A5; order GN15; family JAAZOE01; genus JAAZOE01. Next base: position 1,420 of record JAAZOE010000135.1, read on the forward strand.
TCCGCGGCGGAACTGGCCGCCACCAATGGCGCCCAGGGAACCGATTTCGAGGAAATGCTGGACGTCACCTTCAATCATCGGTTCGACCTCTCCCGGTTCGATTATCTGACCGAGGCCTTTTTCACCATCGACATCTCCGGCCTCCAGCAGGGGATTTTCGGCGGGTTCAGCCATCTGTATCTCGATGGCGTGGACGTGGCCAATCTGCTCGACGTCGATCAGGGTGTCTGGGGTTCGGGGCTCTTCACCTATGCCGTCGATCTGTCGATGCTGTCCGACGGCGCCCTGGACGTGTATTTCGACGGCTGGGATTTCGATTACGGTCACGATGACATCGCCATCGACTTTGCGGCGCTCACCGTGACCGGTGTTTCCGCCATTCCGGAACCGGCGACGATGGCCCTGTTCGGCCTGGGCCTGGTCGGTCTCGGAATGCTCCGACGTTGGAAAGAGTAAGTACTGCGATACAGTTCGACCTGAAGGACGACATAGCCGCCCCCTAAGGCTTGGGGCGGCTTTGTTTTTGTGGGCAATCCCTACGGCCCAATCAGCGCAATCCCGGCCGCGAACGCTTTCGACAGGGTCGCCGCATCGGAAGCGACCGTCCCCTTTTCGAAACCATCATACGAAAAGGCGAGGAAATCAGTCGGCGTGATCCCGGCCCAGACGAAAAACCCGCCGATCACGCGACGGGCCGGTTCCAGTTTTTCCCGTTCCCCGCCGACCAGGATGATTACTCCGCGCCGCTTCCTGGCGATGCGGAACGCGAACTTCTCCGGCCCGTCGGGGGTCAGAGCCCGGAAACAGTTGGTCCGGTCGATGAACAGCTTGGTCTGCGCCGAGACGGAATCGAAATAAACCGGCGACCCGACCACGATGGCATCACAGCGGTCGAATGCCTCATAGACGGCATCCATATCATCGCGGAAGAAGCAGTATTCCTTTTCGGGCGATTTCCCGCACGCCTGGCAGGGCATGATCTGAAGGTCATTGAGGAAGATGTAGTCGGTCGCGGCCCCTTTCGACGCCGCCCCGCGCAACACTTCGCGAACCAGGATATCGGTGGATCCGTCGCGCACCGGCGACCCGCATATCCCCAAGACGTTACTCATCCGGCGCCTGCTCCATCTCTTCCTTTTCGAGATACAACCGCAGGAGCATATCCTCGGTTTCCCGCTTTTGCGCCGCCAGGTCGCTGAGCCGATGCCAGTCGCTGCTGTCGACCGCCAACTCATCCCGCTCCAGCGTTTTCAGTTGGGCTTCCAACTCGATGATGGTTTCGGCCACCTGTTGCAGGCGTTTGCGGTGACGGGATTTGCGCCGCGATTCCTCTTTGAACTGCTCATAGGAACTTTTCTTTTCTTCGGACACTTCCCGCTTGGCCGATGGCCGTTGGCTTTTCCGTTCGACATACTCCGTGTAATTGCCGAGATAGCTGGTGAGGCGGCGGCGGTCGATTTCCAGAATCCGATTGACCACCCGGTCGAGGAAATAGCGGTCATGGCTGACAATCAGCAGGGTGCCGTTGTATCCGGCCAGACCTTCTTCGAGCGCTTCGATGGAAGCGATGTCGAGATGGTTGGTCGGTTCGTCGAAAATCATCACGTTGGCCGGGAAATACAGCAACTTGGCCAGCGCCAGCTTGGTTTTTTCCCCACCGGACAACAGCGCCACCTTCTTGAAGACATCCTCGCCGGAAAAACCGAACCGGGCCAGAAACGACCGCAGCCGCCCCGATTCCGCCACCGGGTCGATGGTCCACAGTTCGGAGATGACGTCGCTTTCCAGGTCGAGGTTGGACAACTCCTGGTCGAAATAGGCCACGTCGACGTTGCCGCCGACGGTGATATCGCCGGAAATCGGCTCCAGAAGCCCCCCCAGCGTTTTCAGGAGGGTCGTCTTGCCGCATCCGTTGGGACCCACCAAGCCGACGCGATCGCCGCGGAACAGATCGAAGGTGATTCCTTCCACCAGCGGCTGGCCGTCGTACCCGATGCTCAGGTCGTCCACCTTGACCACTTCCCGAAACGACCGGCCGCCGTCCTTGATGTGAAAGGTCGGTTGCTCCTTTTCGATACGCGGCTTTTCCAGTCGTTTCAGCCGGGCCAGGTATTTTTGTTTCGATTGCGCCTGTCTGGTTTTCTGGCCGGCCAGGTTTCGGCGAATGAACTCCTCAATCCGCTCGATCTCTTCGGTCTGATGACGGAAATGATGCGCGGCCAGGCGACGGCGTTCCTCCCGCTCCAGCAGATATGCCTCGTACCGGCTGTGGAACAGTTCCAGCTTCCCCAGTGACAGCTCGGCGATTTTGGTGACCGTGTTCTGGAGGAACCGGCGGTCGTGGGAGACGATCAGATAGGCCGCCGGCGACGAGGCGATATGGTTTTCCAGCCAGATGGTGGCCTGAATATCGAGATGGTTGGTTGGTTCGTCCAGGAGCAGCAGGTCGTAGTTTCCCAGCAGGGCGGCGGCGATCTGGGCGCGGTTTCGTTCCCCGCCCGACAGCGATCCCAGCGGGCGGTCGATCTGCCGACGCTGGAAGCCGATCCCCTCCAGCACCAGACGCACCTCCCGCTCGAACGCATACCCCCCCAGCTCATCGTACCGCTGGGTCAGGAGATGATACTCATTGACCATCTCGGCCGGCGGGTTGTCGCCGATGACCAGCGGCTCCAGCTTGGCCATCTGCAGGCGGATGTCGTTCACTTCCGGATGGGCCAGAAAACAGAATTCATAGAGGGACTGCTCCTGATGACCGTTCAATTCCTGGGCGACCGTGCCGATTCTAATCCCCTTTTTGAAATCGATGGCCCCGCTGTCGGCGCGCAATCGGCCGCAGATGATATTGAATAGAGTCGTCTTGCCGGTGCCGTTGCGGCCGACCAGGCCGATCTTGTCCCCTTCGCTGACGGCCAAGGACCCTTCCTCGATGATCACCTGATCATCGAATCGTTTGGCGATATTGGAAAGGGTGAGAAGCAGCATGGTCATTCGCCGGAAGAGGCCGGTTCGCCGCGATCGCGGGCGAGGGCCATTTCCGCCAGAAGAAGGATGACGGCCACCAACAGGAAATACTGCCACAATTCGCGGCCGAACCGTTTTTCGGTGATGAATCCGGCCAGGTCGGCGCCATAGGGAGCCACATCGAGACCGACCAGCCGCCCGGCCAGTTCGGCCCGGTCGGGACGGTACAGGTCCCCCTCATCGGGATCGCCGTTGACCGCGAACCGGTCGTATTCCCGCCCCTCGCACTGAATCGAATAGATTCCGCTTTTATTCAGCCGTCCGCAATCGACGGTCACGATCTCCCGGCCGGGCGCAACGGCAATCAACCGCCGTCCGCCGTCGGGCGCAATCAGCGTATACCCGTTGGCCGGGACGGCCGCTCCGCGCAGATCCCGGCGCGGGGAGGTTCCAGTGACAATCGTTTCGGCATAGGCCGAAAATCGGGACGACAGGTATTCGGCCGACCGCACCAGAAGGGGCACGAACGCCGGATGCAGCGAGATATCCGATATATCCGGCGCTACATCGCAGCCGAAATAGAGCAGCCGTCCTTTGCCCAGCGAGGCCGCCGTAAGGCCCGGCGAACCATCCGACCAGCGCGCCAGAACCTCTGGTTCTTTTCCCGCGACCGGCGCCGCTTTCAACCGGACATACGACCGAAACGACGGCAACGACGTCTTGTCGGCGCTCTGAAAGACGGTCAGGATCTGATGGCGGAGGTCGAAGTCTCCCAGGAGATAGTACCCTGAACGGGAGAACGACGATGGATACCCGGAGAGGACGGTGATCCCGGTCGCCTCGGACCAGTCCCGGTTGAACGGCTCGATCTCAAGGCCCCGCCCGGGATTGATCATCACCCCGCCGCCCCCTTTGACATATTCCTTCAACCGACTGATCGCCGCCGACGGCATCCGGCCATATCCCGCCAGGATGACCACGTGGAAGCGGCTCAAATCGACCGAGGCGAAGCGGTCATACCTGATCTGTTCGATTGTCCAGTGCCGCCGCGCGACTTCGTCGGGGGCCAGTGCCAGGCGCAACAGACGGCCGGACGTATCGTCGTCCCCCACCAGCAGGATGCCGAATTGTTCCGGCAGATGAAACGCGAAATGATGAATATTGTCGGCCAAAAGATCGTCGTCGGACAAGGCCACATATCCGGAATGATACCCCGGCGCGCCGATCCGCGCAGTAAACTGGACCGTCTCCCCTTCCCCGGCCGCAGGCTTTACCGTCTGCTGGGCCACCTTGAGGCTGTCCAGCCAGAGCGAGACCATGATGTCGTCGTTCGACCCGGATCGTTTCTTGACTGTCGCCGCCACCGTGAAATCGGCGCCGACCTCGATCAATTGATTGCCGAAATCAACGCCGACAATCGAGGCATTATCGATGGCGCCGATGGGCAAATCGACGAGGAAGGTCTTTCCCGCAAATGCCGGCGGCGGTTGATCGTGCCGAAAGGCGTTGTCCTGGCAGTCGCTTACCAAATAGATTTCGCGATTGAGGTTCGGCCGCTTCCCGACCATCGTGACCGCCTGGTCATAGGTTCGGCTCAAATCCGCGCGACCATCGGTCAGGGAAATTGTTTTGAGGATATCCCGGGCGGCGGCGGCATTGCCGAATCGCGCCGAGCCGGCCCCGGCGGCCTCATCCCCCACCGTGGCCAGGAGAGCCACCTCGTCCCCCTGCCCCATCTGCGCCAGGATTTCTTCGGCCCGCCGGACGGCCAGATCGAACAGCCGCCCATCCTTTACCGACAATCCCATCGAGGCGGAATTGTCCAGGATAATCACCGCCGAGACCGCCGCATGGGAACCGAGGTATCCTCCGCGGGTGGCCGGACGGGCGAAGGCGAACACCACCGCCAGGATGATCAGCGTCCGTACGATCAGCAGCAGGACCTGCTTTATCTTGATCGCCCGCACCTGCCGTTTCTGCATCGCCTTGAGGAAGGCGACCGAGGAGAACGGGACAATCTTCACTTTCCGCCTGGAAAACAGATGCAGCAGGAACGGCAGAAGTGCGGCCGCCAGAGCGGCCAACACGGCGGTATTGAGAAAATTCAACATCTCCCGGTCGATCCTTTACCGCGCCGTCCGGCGATCCCCGAAATCGCGGGCCGTCATCGATTGCGGCCGTATCCGGAAAACGGGGTCACCACATACGACCGAATCCGCTGTTCCATCGCCGGCTGCATGGGGTAGGCCAACGCTCTCTGATAGTAGGTCACCGCCTCGCCGTGGTCTTTTTCGAGGTCGGCGATCATCCCCAGACCGCTCAGGATCCGGGTGATGAAAATCGCCCGCGTCGGGTAGACCTCGAAATACAGCGCCGACTCCAGATAGGCCCGGGCCGTGGCCAGGCTCGACTTGCCGCACAACGCCAACCCCAGATGCGCCTCCCCCATTCGCATCAGAAACGACGGCCGGGTCTTGCCCATCTCCGCCACCTGCTGCATGAAGTCCAGGGCCTGTTCGAAATACCCGGCCGCGGCGGCCGTATCCCCTTGGGCCAAGGCCATCTCCCCCAGCATCTCCGCCGCCGATGACTGGCTCAGCTGCGATTTATCCTCGGCGACCGCCCGAGCCAGGTAGGCTTCGGCGCTGTCGGTCATTTCCTGCCAGTAATAGCTTTCACCGATTTTCAAAAGCGCGGTCTTGACCGTGGAGTCGAGAACCATCGTCCGGGCGTACAGCGCCCGGGCCGAGTCATACCGGCCATCCAGCAGAAACAGGTTGCCGGTAACCAGCAGGTACGAGCTGTTGTTGGGCGCCAGCTTCAGCAGCTGCCGGTAGGTCTCCCGCGCCGGGGTGAAGTCCCCCTTCATATACCGATTCCAGCCCTCTTCCGACAACACGAACACCGAGTCATCGAACGAGGTCATCCGCGATTTCAGTTCTCCCAGGAACATCTCCATCTGCGTTTCGCGCCCGATATACCGCTCCCGTTCATAGGCGTACTTCATCAATCCGGCGGGAAACGTAATCGAATCCAGGACGGCGTGCCATTCCTTCTCCACCTCGGCCGGCTTCTTGCCGTACACCCGGACGAACGATTCATTAAAGGTGCGGTCGGTGGCCAGCCGGTACAGCTCGAGGATGCGGTTGCCGCCGTAGGTATCCATAAGATACTTGACGAAGGACGAGGCGGCGACGGCGCCGGCGACTCCCGGCAGGCCGTAATAATCGACCGAGGTGATCAGTTGCCCCACGGGGGGCAATTCCGACGAGCGGCGCAGTTTCTGAGCGAAAAAGTGCGGCAGATCGAAATAGCCGGCCATCCCCTCGACAATCAGCGGCGGGGCGTATCCCAGCGACCGATACAACCGCGTCAGGTGGGCCGGGAACGGATCCACCGTGTTGTAATCGTGCGTATACAGGGCGAAACAATTGGAGCGGGGCGGGTCGATGGCATACCCCATCCGCTTGTCCCAGACCACCTCCGGCAATTGGCAGGGGGCCAGAAAATAATTAATCTTGCCGGGGAACGAGAGCTGGTAGAGCTGCTTGAAATCCTTGTAGTTGATCTCGATAAAATCGCGCAGCAGGTTCCACCGGGCATCCCCCAGCGTGCGCGGGACGAAATAGAGGTCGAAATTGGCGGAGGGATCGAAGTTCCAGGCTCCTTCGGCCCGGAAATCGTAATGGCAGTCCTCGGCGATGGTCGCCGGGCTGAACGACAGGGGGGCGATCCCGATCCGATAGACCGATCCTTCCTTGCCGCGAACATTGTCGAGGAAGTATATCCCTCCCGGTCGGCTGGTGAACTCCTTGAAAAACGTCTGCGTCTGGGGCCCCAGCGTAAAGAGCGAAAATCGGCAGGAGACGTCGCCGGAGTCATTGCCGTCGGCCGTGAGGTCCAGGGTGAAATTGACCACGAAGACCGAGGTCTTGAAGCCCTCATAGACCTGAAATTGTTTCTTTTCGATCAGGACGTAGTTGCTGTCGGCCGCCGTCCGTTCCCGGACGGTGACCTCAAAGTCGATCAACCGCCGCGCCTGCGCCCCTCCGGCCGACAAGACCGCCAGCACCATCACTCCGACCCATACCAATCGTGCCTTCACCTGCGTCCTTCCTTTTCCATAAGCCGCGCTCCTTATACACTCCGGTCCCGTCTTCGGCCACGTCCCCAGTTCATCCGTCATCGCGGTCGAACGGCCCTACCGGCCTTGAACGAGCGCCCTCCCCTTTTTCACCGGTACGAAATCATACCGGTCGACTTCCAGGCAGAAATCGAGATCATCCCCGAGGCCGATCGAGGCCAGATACCGGCCGTGAAACGATTCCTTCGCCCATCGCCGCCAGCTCCTCCAGGACCCGGCCGCCAATCGCTGCGCGGCCGACGAGGCGTCATCGCGGGCGATAGCCGAATCGAGTCGGGAAATGATTATCCCCGCCGCCAGCGTATCTTCGCCGGAAAAGTATCCTTCCCGCCCGGCGCAACAGAGAATCGGGTCAGCCTTGTGTCCGTCGATGAACCGGACGGTCGCCGACAACGACACCAGCGATCCGACGGCGACATGACGGAAAGCGGCGAACCGCTTCAGCAACCTGGTGCCGTTGGTGGAATTGAAAACGGCCGTTTTCCC